>WJMB01000134.1 GCA_014728185.1 Candidatus Coatesiibacteriota bacterium | reverse complement strand
TCTGCCATCGGCCAACTTATAGTGCGCCCTATGGTTACATTTTGGGCAACTAATGTGCCGGTCGGTTGCTTGGTTTTCTGCCACTTTTTGACCCCCCTTTTTGTGACAGAATAACACAGCCCATCCCGTATGTTAACAGCACGTTACATACAGATGCCGGTCCGAATAAGGTATACGATCCCATGAAGAATTGCTCAAAATCACGAAGGCATCAAGGAGGGGCATTCATAACGCAACCCCCCTTGTCCATTGCGCCGGGCGGGGGGGTGTCTTAAAATAAACGGGTCGCTCAAGTCCTGCGCAAACCCGCACTTGGAGGAGTCCGATGGCCGACAAACGTTTCATCCGACCCGGCGGGGAATACCGTCCCGGCGCCGAGAGCTTCCCACGGACTATCGCCGAGCTGGTCTACGCCCGGGCCGAACGCTGGCCCGAAGAACCCTTCTTGCTGGGGCGTTACGGTGAGAACGACGAGCTTAAGTCGATCGACGGCCGGGGCTTCACGGCCCGGGTTCTGGCGATCGCGGCCCACCTGCGCGATCTGGGGTTGAGGAAGGGCGACCGGGTGGGCCTGCTGTCGGCGAACAGGCCGGGCTGGCCCATCGCCTACTGCGGTGTGGTTGTCGGCGGGATGGTCGCGGTGCCCATCGACCACCTGCTGACTCCGGCGGAGTACGGGGCGATCATCGAGAAGAGCGGCGTGCGGGTGTTGATCTGCGAGAGCAAGGTCGCCGAGAACGTGGAGACCCGGCGGGGGGAGTTTCCCAAGCTCAAACGGGTGATCGAGCTGGACGTCTGGGATCTGGTGGACCCCGACGTCGCGCCGCCGGCGGCTAAGCGACCGCCCGAGGAGCCGGAGCCCGAGGACGAGCTGGCGATCCTCTACACCTCGGGGACGACGGGCTCTAGCAAGACGGTGCGCCTGCTGCACCGCAACGTGGCCTTCAACCTCAAGCAGCTCCACTACGCGATGTACACGGGTCCGCTGGACACTTTCCTCTCGGTGCTGCCGCTGTTCCACACCTTCGAGTGCACCTGCGGGTTCTTCAACCAGTTGCACGGGGGCGCACGGATCCTCTACGCTCGGAGCCTGAACAGCCGCGACCTGCTGCGCGACATGCGCGAGGGCGGGATCACGATGATGCTCGGCGTGCCGCTGCTCTTCGAGAAGCTGTACAAGGGCATCCGCGGCAAGCTGAAGGCGCTGCCCCTCTTCAAGCGTCTGGTGCTGGGGCTGCTCTTCGGCCTGGAGCGCTTCGGGCGGCTGTTCGGCGCCCGTTGGGGCAAGGGGCTGTTCAAAAGCCTGCGTGAGAAGGCGGGGCTGGGCGAGGTGCGGATGTTCGTCTCCGGGGCGGCGGCCCTGGCGCCGGAGATCGCCCGAGGATTCGAGCGCCTGGGCATTCTCTGCGTGATGGGCTACGGCCTGACCGAGTGCAGCCCGACGACGAACCTCAACTACAACGGCGAGCGCCTGGTCGCCCCGGACTCCATCGGACCGATCTTCTACGCCACCGAGCTTTACATCGACAGTCCCAACGAGGCCGGCGAGGGCGAGCTTTGCATCCGAGGTCCCCAGGTTACCACGGGTTACCTGGACAACCCGGCGGCCAACGAGCGGGCCTTCTTCGAGATGGAGATTCCAAAGGTCGAGCCCCGGGCCGATGGACGACGGCTCTACCAGGCCGGGCCGGAGCTTGAGCGGATCAAGGCGGAGAAGCCGCACTGGTTCGCGAAGTGGTTCCGCACCGGGGACATTGGCTGGATCGGCCCCGACGATCGGGTGCGCATCTCGGGGCGGCTGAAGAACGTCATCGTCACCGCGGCGGGCAAGAACGTCTACCCCGAGGAGCTGGAGGAGCGCTTCTCCGACTGCCCGGCCGTGGGCGAGTACATCGTGCTGGGGCGCAAGATACCCGATTCGACGCGCGAGGACGTGGTGCTGCTGGTGGTGCCCGACTACGAAGCGCTGCGCGAGACGGCGCCCGCCGGCGTCGAGGTCGACGAGGCCTACGCCCGGAAGATTATCGGGGCCGAGGTGGACCGGATCAACCGGCAGTTGGCCTCCTACAAGCACATCAAGCACCTCTACCTACGCAGCGAATCGTTCCCCATGACCTCGACCCGCAAGATCCGCCGCTTTCTGGTCGACCTGGACGAGGCCCGGGGCTAGGACGATTGTAGACAACGGGAATCAGCACAGACAGCGGGGACTGGTCCCCTGACCCCACCGCTGCGGTCCGCCGGGGCTTGCCTACCTCGTTTCGGGTTTCACCGGTTTCTTTCGATCCTTGATGCTCGGCACCACGGCGTCGACGGGGCATACCTCGACGCAGCGCCCGCACAGGAAACAGTCGCCGGGGACTCCGCGCCGGTGATAGATGCGCTTCATCGCGCTGCAGGGTGCCTCATCGACGCAGCGCCCGCAATCGATGCAGAGCGTGCGGTCGATGTGGATGCCGACGACGCCCAGCCGCTCGGCCAGCCAACTGACCAGGCCGAAGGGGCAGAGCAGGTTGCACCAGGGGCGGTAGACGACGAGCGAGGCCAGGAAGATCGCACCGGCCAGCACACCGAGCACCCAGTCCCACTCGCCGTGACCGGCGAAGATGTGGAAGGCGTTCACCTGGCGCAGCAGGTTGTAGCCCAGGGACAGCAAAAAGACGACGAAGAGAACCAGGAAGAGCAGCCGGGTCGTCAGGGTCAGCCAGGCCGGCAGCCGCAAGGGCCGCTTGAGCCCCAGCTTCTCACGCAGCGGTCGGGCCAGCCAGTAGAGGGACTCCTGCAGACCGCCGACGTGGCAGGTCAGCCCGCAGATCGATTTGGCGAAGAGCAGGCTGGCGGCGAAGAACAAGCCCAGATAGAACAGGGCCTCGCCGGGGACGTCTCCACTCTGAACCAGATAGGCCGCCGGTTTCCAGACGCTGGAAACCAGGCTGGGGTGCTGGATGAGCAGGAAGCCGAAGAGGCCGGTCACCACCAGGCCCCAGACGATGCGGATCCAGCGCTGCGCCAGTTTGCGAGCCAGCAGGACCCCGCCGCCCAGGATCAGCAGGCCCATCACGGCCAGTCGCAGGGGCGCCTGGGGGTCGTCGCCCTCGTCGTGATCCTCGGAGGCCCAGAGGGGCGTACAGATCAACAGCAGGGCGGCCAGGATTAGCCACGCTTTAGGGGCCATCGAACTCCTTCCGGGAAAGACCGGCCATGGCCAGGCTGTTGCGAACAAAGCCCTCGTATTCCTCACTCTTGACCAACTGGCGGCTCTTGGCCAACGTGTAGTAGGCGGCGTCGTGGAGGTGGCGCAGGCGCACCAGGCTAAGCAGCGGTTTGACGTCGGTCAGTTGGGCGGTCTCGCCGTGGCCGCCGAGCTGCTCGACGGCGGCGTGCCACAGGGCGGCGAAGACACCAGGGGCGTAATCGGCGTGCCCCAGGCGCTGTAGCATGAAGTTGTTGGCGGCGGACAGGCCGGCCAGGTCCTCCTCGAGGAAACCCCAGCGCCAGGACTCCGTATCCAGCAGGGTCAAACGCCCCGGCACCTCCCCGGGGGGAGCCACTGGTATTGTCGAGGGGGCGTTGCGCCAGAGGATCTGCCGCCACATCAGGTCGCCGTGGATCGGCCGCGGACCGTGGTAAGCTCCGGACTCCGCATACTCTTCCAGTTTGTCCAGGGTGCGCTGGAACGACTGGGCGTTGGGATGGAAGCGCTTGACCGTCTGGAAGTCGCCGCGGGCCTTCTCCACCAGCGCCGCGACAACCTCGCCGCGATCGCACCCCCCGCTGAGCTTGGCGTCGAGCTGATTGTACAGCGCCGCCAAGGTGTGCAGAGCCTTGCCGAAGATCACACGCAGGCGGGCCAGTACCGAGCGGAAGGGGTCCTTACCTAGACGCTCCATCTGCCCCCAGATCAGCGCACCGACCTCTTCGCCCTCCACCAGCTCGTAGAAACCACCGAGAGTCAAATCGGTGCGGGTGTCCCGCAGCCGGCCCAGGGGTCGGGGCACCAGCTCGCTGGAGAGCGTCGTCGCCAGGCGCCACTCCCGCTCTCCGGCCTCGGGCTTGTCTCGGGGTAGATACCGCTTGAGAATGCACTCGACTCGGCTCGAGTCGCTGCGCAGGTTGAGCTTGTAAAGGTAGTTGCTGCTCGGCTCGCTTCCCTCGTCGAGAAGGGGTTCGATGCGTGCCGTGCGCAGTCCGACCAGGGGATTGCGCGCCGCCCGCGCGTAATGGCCCATCCCCGGCAGATCCAGGCTCAGTCGTCCCGCGTTGCCGCTCTGAACCGCGCGCAGCAGAGCCTGGAACGCCGCGCCCTCGTGGTAGGGATCGTAGATGCGCCAGCGCTCCTGGTCCAGCTCGATTTCGATTCCGTCGCCCAAGGCCTTGATCCGCTCCGTTGAGAGCAACAGCGGGAGATAGAATAGCAGCCCCTCACCCAGGCCCAATAATAGATGGGTCTGAGGGGGCTGATGCCAGAGGATGTCAACCTTAACCGGTGTCGTGCGCAGCACCGCGGGTTTAAGCCGCCAGCGGCGGAAATCGGCCAGGAAGTGGAGATGCTCCTTGACGTAGCGGGTGATCGTGGCGAGGGTCGGCTGCTTGGACAAGGTTTTTTCCCACCTAGGTTGTTCTATCGTGTTGTGGGTAACAATTCCATGGAGCCCATGCAGTATAGGTTGCCCTGCCGGGGCTGTCAAACACTGAAAGGTCCTCATATGAACGGTTTCGTGTACGTAATTGGTACCGCCGGACCCCGACCGCCCGCCTCGAACAAGCGAGTGGCCGCCGCCCCGCCCTTGGCACGTTTCTTGCGGAGTTTCCCCGACGTTTCGGCGTGGGGCGGGGTTGCTCTGCTGCAAGAAACGTGCCAAGGGCGGGGCGGCTTTGGTTAAGCGGGCCGGGTTTGGAGAAGCGGGGCGGCTAGGGTCCGGCGGCGGCTTTGCCGCTTGCCAGGCTCCCCGGCCCCGTGTTAAAATCGCCTTCTATTCACTTTTCGCTTAAAACGTTAGTTAACAGTCACTTACATCTACGGACACTCCACCGATGAACCGTCCCGATCCGCACACCAATCCCCATCCCCAGGTCCGCGATCTCGCTTTGGCCCGTGAGCTCATCGTGCATCCCGAGAGCTGGACACCGGAGCTATTCCGCAAGATGCACTTTATGGGCGGACTGGAGATCCACCAGCAGGTGGCCACCCGGCGCAAGCTGTTCTGCCGCTGCCCGGCGGTGCCGATGCCTCATGAGCCCGCGGCCGCCCGAGTCTACCGCCACATGCGCCCCACACTGTCCGAGATGGGCACCTACGACGGTACGGCGCTGATGGAGTTCAAGACCAAGAAGAACGTCATCTACGAGCTGATCGATCCGGTCAGTTGCACCTACGAGATGGACGACACGCCGCCCTTCCTCATCGACGAGGAAGCGCTGCGCAAGAGTCTGGCCATCGCGTTGATGATGAACTGCAAGATCATCGACGAGCTCCACGTGGCGCGCAAACAATACCTGGACGGCTCGATCCCGACGGGTTTCCAGCGCACGGCGATCATCGGCCTGGACGGCTGGATCCCCTACAGGGGGCGGCGGATCCGCATCCGCCAGATATCTCTGGAGGAGGACTCCTGCCGCGAGGTAAACGACGTCGGCCACGAGATCACCTTCCGCACCGACCGGCTGGGCTTTCCTTTGCTCGAGGTGGTCACCGAGCCCGACGCCCGGGACCCCTGGGAGCTGGCCGGCATCTGCCGGTTGCTGGGCGATATCATGCGCAGCAGCGGGATGGTGCGTCGCGGGATGGGGGCCTCGCGTCAGGACGTCAACGTTTCGATCGGTGGCAGCACCCGCATCGAGAACAAGGGCGTCAGCCGCTACGGTTACATCCCCCGTTTGACCTGCGTGGAGGCCTTGCGACACAAGGCCCTGCTGGAACTGCGCGACGAGTTGCGCGGTCGGGGTTTGAACAGCATAGAGGCCGAGCGGCATGTTCTCGATGGTGCGGAGCTGGGCTTTGCGAAGCGCAGCGTCGGCTTGGCGGTGTTGCGCGGCTGGCGTGGACTGCTCGACTGGCGCACCCAACCCGACTTCCACTTCGTCGATGAGCTGCGCGGCGTGGTCCGCGTGGTGGCCTGCCTGGACCGCTTCCCCTATGTCTACTGCGAGCACGATCGGGCGGACTGGGCCTTGCCCACCGAGCGCTGGAGCGAGCTGCGCCGCCGCATGAACGTCGGCGACGACGACGAGTTGGCCCTGGTCGTCGGTCCCGAGAACGACGTCGCCACGGCTCTCGACGAGATCATCGACCGCTGCACTCAGGCGCTGACCGAGGCCGTGCCCAAGCAGACCCGCCAGGCCCTGGCCGACGAGCGGTTGACCCGGCCCGATGGTAGGCGGCTCAGCGGTGTGCAGACCGACTTCGAACGGGTGCTGCCCGGCGCCGACCGGATGTACCCGGACACCGACCACCCGCCCCGCGCCGTCTCGCGGGATGAGCTGGGACGGATCGACGACGCCCTGCCCGAGCCGCTTTGGGAGCGCCGGTCCGCCTACCGGGCCGCCGGTCTGCCCGTCGACGTGGTGCGCACTCTCAGCCGGGAGCGGCGTCCCGCCGAGCTCTTCGAGGAGTTGGTCACCGAGTGTCCCGGTGTGGATCCGGTGCTCATCGGGGTCACCCTGGTTCAGACGGCGCGCCATCTGCGCCGTGAGGGTCTGCTGGCCGATATCGGTCCCGAGCTGGCCCGCCCCGTCTTCGCCGCCGTTGAAGCAGGCCTGCTGGCCGCCGACGCCGTCCCGCGCCTGCTGGCCGAGTACGGCGCTCGGCTGCGCGGAGAGCCCGGCCTGGACCACGGCGCGTTGATCGAGGAAATATTGGAAGATTACCGTCGCCTGCCCGACGACGAACTGCGCGGCGTCGTTTCCCAGGTCCACCGCGCCGCTGACGGCGAGGGTCCCCGGGAGCCGGATAAACGCGGCCGTTATCTGATGGGTCGGGTCCGCGAGCGCATCGGCTGGCGCGCCCCGGGTCGAAAGTTGGAGGAACTGTTAGCCGCCGGATTGGCCAAGGCATGAGCGAACTTCCCCACCAGATTCTACCGCTGACCGTCGAGCGCCTCGGCGATTACCTCAAGCCCTGCTGGGTTCCCGGTGAGGAGTTGGAGGAGGGCGCTCGGCTCAAGCGGGAGCTGCTGAGCGAGCAGCTCGAGGCAGGTTTCATCGGCCGGTTGCTCTATGTCGAAGGGCGCCCCGTCGGTCTGGCCGAGGCCTTGCCCCTGGAGATCGCGCCCTTCAAGCTCGAGGGCCGCGACACCGCGGTGCTGCACTGCGTCTGGGTCAAGCCGGACTGGCAGGGCCGGGGCTACGGTCGCGAACTGATCGATGCCGTGCGGAACGCCGCAGCCCCCCGGGCCCTGGCCGTCTTCGGCTTCGACTACGCCGGGTTCATGCCCGCCGAGTTCTTCCTCCACCTGGGTTTCGTCGAAATCGAGGAGCGCGACAACATCAAGCTGCTCTACCTCCCGCCGCCCGGAGTCGATCCCACCGAGGAGCCCCGGGTACACTGGCTGGAACGCAACTATCGTCCGGCGTTGCGGGAGGGCCGCCTGGTCGTCGAGGTCTTCGTCGATAATCACTGCCCCTACGCCCACCTGATCGCCCAGCGGGTGCTCTCGGCGGCCCGGGAGATCGATCCCGAGTCCATCGAGGTCCTGGTCCACGACGTCAGCCGCCGCGAGGACACCTTGCGGCTGGGCAAGTCCCTGGGCGTTTTCGCCGACGGCGAGGAGCTCTTCCTGGGTCCCCTTCCCCGGGAGCAGATCGTCGAGCTGCTGCGCGAGGTACTCCGCGCCCGCCGCTGATTCCCCGTACCTTCGGCCCAAAATAACGCCCCCGCGGGCGTTGTTTTTCAGCTCCGACTGTTATAACCTTGCGTCGAAAGATGTGCCCCGATCATCGTCCAACACCGACTCCGTCATACTCCGAGGTGCCCCCGACGATGCGCGAAAACCTCTGGTTGGAGTTCGAAGAGCTCCTCGACCGCGCCGACAGCCTCTGCGATCAGGGCCGCCACGACGAGGCCCTGACCTTTTACGAGCTGGCCGAGGGTCTGACCCGGGGGCTGCTCAACGAGTTGCAGACGCTATCCGACGAGGAGCGCTACCTCTTCGCCAGCCTTTACAACAACTGGGGCGCCGCGCTGACGGCGCTGGAGCCGCCGGCCTACGGGCGGGCCGTCGAGCGCTACCGCCGGGCGCTGCAGATCAAGCCCGACTTCCACCACGCCCTGGCCAACCTGGGAATGGCCCTGGTCAATCAGTCCCGACCCGACTTCGAGACCGCCGTGCGCCTCTACCGCAAAGCTCTCAAGCTGGACCCCGAGTTCCACCCCGCCCTTTACAACTGGGGCCTGACGCTGATGGATCACCGGCGCAGCGATATCGATCACCTGGCGGTGATAGACAAGTTCGAGCGTGTGTTGGAGCTGGAGCCCGACGACGCCGGAGCGCTCTACCAACTGGCCTGCTGCTACTCCCACCTGGGCAACCGCTTCATCGCCCTGGATTACCTGGCCGACGCCATCGACCTCGACGAGCTCTACGCCGAGGACGCCCGCTTCGACGCCGCCTTCGACTGGATGCGTACCGACAAGAACTTTCGTCGCCTGCTGGGTCGTCGCCAGAACTGAGCGCCGGAAATCCTGATAAAAAAGAGAGCCTCCCCCGGGGAGGCGTTTTTGCAGGTTGCCGCGCCCCGGCCGGCGGCGTCACGGTTCTTGCTCGCCGCGGCCCCCGCGCCGGGTGGCCGCGGGCAACAACCGCGCCGCCGCCTCGACCTACGCGGGTTCTGCGGTTGTCGTGCTAGAAGGAGACCTCGGCGCCCAGGACGATGATAAGCGTCTGGGCCAGGGAGTATGAGCCTCGGTCGCCCGCGGCGTCGATGGCGCCGGTGTTCGTCCAGCGCAGATCGGCCCAGACGGTCAGCGGTTCGAGGCTGTAGTGTAGACCGGCATTGAGGCTGAGTTGGTCGAAGCGCCGTCCGGTATCGGCACCGGTGCTTTCAAGCAATGGTCGGGGCACGATGAGGTCGGGGCGGGGTCGGACGACCCGGAAGCCGTCGTCGATGATCCCCAGTTCCAGCCCCAGAGACCACCAGGGACCTTCGAGGTCGATGTCGGCGTAAACAACGCCGTAGTATGGCGGCTGGGGTTCGAACACCAGACCGGTCTCGACGGCCATGCTGAACCGGACGAGCTCGACGCATACCCCGATGCCGGAGCTCAGGTTCCAGAGCTCCTCCTTGCGCACGCCGTCGGGGGGGGAGTAGCACTGGTAGTCGGCGGTGTCGTAGCCCCCGGCGTGGGAGTAGGCGAAGCGGAGGGGCAGGCTGATCTCGACGGGCGGGGTACCGCCGAAGTGAAGGGAGGGCGCGACGCGTCCGGCGGCGAGGAAGGTCTCCTTACTGTCCTCGCTGACGCGGCTGGTGCGTGCCGCCCAGAGCTCCCAGTCCAGCCAGGGGAAGTCGCCGGTGAGGGCCAGACCGGCGGGGGGCTGGTCGTAGGGGGCCGTGTGGAGGGTCCGCGGGTGCGGGGTGGGGTCGAGGTGCCCGACGGTGAGGGCGCCCCAGCCCCAGTCCCAGCGCAGGCGCAACCGGGGATGGAGCTGAAAACTGTCCCAGGTGGGTTCGAAGGAGTCCAGGGTGTCGGCGATGTCGTGCTCGAGTTCGAGGCCGGCGCGCAACTCGATCCCCGAGCTGAACTCCCACAGCGCGCCGAGCTCGATAGTCTGGCGCAGGTAGCTGCGCTCGTCGGATCGCGGCGCGGGCGGGTCGTCGTACTCGGTGTTGTGGAAGAGGAAGGCGTAATCGCCGTAAAGCCGGGGAACCCAGGTTGTAGCATTGCCATCGATGGTTTCCGCATCTTCGAGGGATTCATCAAGCGGCGGGTCAGTGGGCTGGTCAGCGGTTGCCGGAATCACGAGAGCCGTGGTAAGCAATATGAAAAGCCTAGGCTTCATTAACAACCGCCCCCTCTAGGCTGAAGACCGACGCGGCCTCGACCCGCGCCGTTACGTACTCTCCCGGTTCCACGGCGGTGCCGGCCGCCAGTTTGAGAATCTTGCCGCCTGGGGTGCGGCCGAAGGGCCGGCCGGTCTTGTCCGTCCCCTCGATGACGACCTCGAGGTGTTTACCGACCAGGGCGGTGTTGCGGTCCTTCGCCGAGGATTCGATGATCGCCTGCACCTCGAGGAAGCGGCGCTGCTTGACCTCGGGCGGCACGTCGTCGGGCAGCTCGGTGGCGCGGGTGCCTTCACGGGGCGAGAACTTGAACATGAAGGCGTTGTCGAAACCGACCCCTTCGAGGAGTTCGAGGGTGGCCCGGTGGTCGTCTTCGTTCTCGCCGGGGAAGCCGACGATGACGTCCGTGGTCAGCGTGATGTCGGGGACGCGCTCGCGGGCGGCGGCGCTCAGAC
>WJMB01000133.1 GCA_014728185.1 Candidatus Coatesiibacteriota bacterium | reverse complement strand
GACCGGAGGTCTGGGGCGGGTCTTCGGTGTGCTGGCGGTGTTCAACAAGCGCAAGGGCCGCTTCACCAAGCACGACGCCGCCCTCTCGGCCCGCCTGGTCGATTACGGCGCGATGAGCCTGGAGACCTCGGCCCGCCACCGGCAGAACGAGGCGCTGATCCGCAACCAGCGCCGACTGCTCGAGGTCGGCCGGGCGCTGTACGGCGAGCGCGACCTGCGCAGCCTGCTCAAGCTGGCCGCCCGGGTGACCAGCGAGGTGATGGACGCCGAGCGCACCACGGTCTTCCTCCTCGACGAGCAGAGCGACGAGCTGTGGAGCATCGTCGCCGAGGGGATGGCCGAGAAGACCATCCGCCTGCCCGCCGCCGCCGGGATCGCCGGCTACGTGGCCGCCTCGGGCGAGCTGGTCAACATCCCCGACGCCTACGCCGACCCGCGCTTCAACCCCGAGGTCGACCGCGAGACCGGCTACCGCACCCGCAACATGCTGGTGATGCCGATGCGCTCGCGGCAGGGTCGGGTGCTCGGTGTCATCCAGGTGCTCAACAAGCGCCGCGGTCTGTTCAACTTCGACGACGAGGAGCAGTTGCGAGTGATGACCGGCCTGATCGGCGTGGCCGTGGCCAACGCCCTGATGAGCCGGGAGAACGACAAGCTGCTCCACCGCCAGCGGGTGCTGCTCGAGGCCGGCCAGGCCATCGGACGCATCATGCCCATCGGCGAGCTGCTGACCATCCTGGCCAAGCTGGCCACCGACATCCTCGAGGCCGACCGCTCCACGGTCTTCGTCCTCGACGCCGACACCAACGAGCTGTGGAGCATGGTCGCCGAAGGCGCCACGGAGATCCGCTTCCCCGCCGACAAGGGCATCGCCGGCGCCGTCGTTGGCGAGGACCGCTCGCTCAACATCCCCGACGCCTACGACGACCCGCGCTTCAACCGGGCCATCGACAAGCGGACCGGCTACCGCACAAAGTCTATCCTGGCCCTGCCCCTGCACGACAAGTCGGGCCGGGTGATGGGCGTCTTCCAGGTGCTCAACAAGCGTCCCCCCGGCGGCCGCCTCGAGGACAGCGAGCCCTTCACCGCTGACGACGAGCAACTGCTGGGCATCCTGGCCGCTCAGGCCGCCGTCTCCATCGAGAACAACCTGCTCTACGAGCAGCGCCGCGAGATGTTCCTCTCCTTCACCGAGACCCTCTCCCGCGCCGTTGACGCCAAGGACAAGATCACCGGCGACCACATCCTCAATGTCACCCGGTACACCGTGATCATCGGTCGCGAGATGGGACTGGACGACGGCGAGCTCGAGGCCCTGCGCGTGGCCGCCCTGCTCCACGACGTCGGCAAGATCGGCGTGCGTGATCGGGTCCTCTGCAAGGCCGGGCGCTTCACCCCGGAGGAGTACGAGGAGATGAAGAGCCACGTGGTCATCAGCAAGCAACTGCTCCGGCGCATCCGCTTCGAGCGCGGCCTGCGCGACGTGCCCGACGTGGCCGGGGCGCACCACGAGAAGCTGGACGGCTCCGGCTATCCCGACGGTTTGCGCGGCGAGGATATCCCCGCCGGCGCCCGGATGATGATGGTCGCCGACATCTTCGACGCCCTCACCCAGCGCCGCCACTACAAGGAGCCCCTGCCCCCCGAGGAGGCCTTCAGCATCCTGCGCCGGGAGGTCGAGGCGGGCAAGCTCGACGGCCGCTGCGTCGAGGCGCTCTACGCCGTCTGGAACCGCGGCGAGCTGGATATCCCCACGGACAGCCGCACCGCCGAGCCGCTGTTCTAGGGGGCTGTTCCAGGTTTGCCTGCGGTGTCTCAGGATGACCGCCGCTGAGTCAGCAACCAAACCGGGCAAGCTGCCAAAGCTCGCCGTCGGGCGACCACGGCGGCGTTGAACAGGAGCCGCTCCTTCGTGTACCCCGGCCGTCGCCGCTCGGTGCGCCAAGGAGATTATCGTCCCCGGGTCGCTGTCTCCGCCTGATGCTCCAGCGGCAAGAGTCGATTAATCTTGAGGGGATCGTATACCCTGTTCGGACCGGGTTGTGAATGTATTTCGCTGTTAATACACGATTTGCAGACAATAAGCCCATCATTTATCAGCAGTCAAAAAGTGGCGGCTGCAAGGGTTGCACTCGGAGGATAACCCCTCCTGCCTATTGACTTGCAGATAAAGGTCACCCGTTTGCCGCCCGACTCATAACCGCCTCATTATTAAAAAAGGGATTATCACACGTTCCTTAACAGGCATATATAGCTAATTGCTTGTTATCATTTACTTTGTAGCTGCGCAAGCTGTCACTGCCCGTGCGTGCCTGACGGCGGAAAACCAGGCTTGCCCGAAGCGGGCGTTTCAAACAGAATGCTGAAGGACGTTGAGAGGCTTGAAGTCTCGACCCCTGATTTGCATCCTGGGCTTACCAGCCATATGGAAGCTATCTGCTTTTAACCAGTCACCTTATCAGATACGAAGACCTTATTGGCTTGTCGATCTGGAAACATTCTTGAGGCAGCTGTCAGCACTCCCTTTCTAAATACCGCTGTTTTTTGTTTCGACGTAGGTTCAGTTTCAGGTGGTAATCCCTTAAAAAAAGACTGCTCATGATCGTATAGTGATTCAAGCTGAACGCAACAAAACAGCTGTTTTTCGCTCGTGAAGCTCTCTTTATCAGCCCTGATTTGGTCCGAACAAGTTCCATGATGCCATCTTGAGCGCTTAGCCAGGACACTTATCTAGGGCGCTTGAATTGGTAGCGTATCTGGTCCGCTTATCAAGTACGCGTATAAAGGACGCGTATCGTGGACCCTTGTTGGGATCCCCAAGATCGCGTAAACGGATTCCTCAGCGGCCTTCAACGGCGCTCAAATACAGTAGCCGGTTAGGCCACCCACGGAACGATTGCTCGAAGGAAGCCACCCACCGCGCATCATCCCTCGACCCGCGCCCGACAACGCGGAGCAGCCCCATGCAATGGTTCGAGATCATCATCTCCATCCCCGTGCTGTTGTTCAGCCTCTCTTTTCACGAGGCGGCCCACGCCTGGATGGCCGACCGCCGCGGTGACGACACCGCCCGCCTGGCCGGTCGGCTGACGCTGAACCCCATTCCGCACATCGACCTTTTCGGCACGATCCTGCTGCCGGCGCTGCTGATCATCAGCCAGGCCGGCTTCATCATCGGGGCGGCCAAGCCCGTGCCCGTGGACGTGCGCAACCTACGCGATCCCAAGTGGGACCGTCTCTATGTCAGTCTGGTCGGGCCGGGATCTAACATCATTCTGGCGCTGATCTTCACCCTGGCGCTCCAGGCGGCCTACCTCTTCGGCGTCGACCCCTGGTCCTACGGGCAGATGAACGCCTCGGGGATATTCCTGACGCTGCTGCACTTCGGCGTCCTGCTGAACCTGATTCTGGCCGGTTTCAACATCCTGCCCGTCCCGCCCCTGGACGGCTCGAGCATCCTGCTGACCTTCCTGCCGCCCCGGGCGGCGATGTTCGTGGCGCGCTACAGCCAGTTCGGTTTCCTGTTGATCATCCTGCTGATCTTCACAGGCGTGCTGCGGCCCTACTTCAACATCTTCTACTGGCTCTACGCCTACCTGAGCACGCCCTTCTTCTGAATCCGCGCCGGATGACGCCGGCGCGCCGGCTATCGTATAATGCTCCGTCGTCGAGTCCGGGCGCTCGGTTAAGATCCAGCGCCGACTCCTCAGCTTGTCGTCGGGCTCAATGGGTGCTCGGCGGAGCGTGGGGTTGATGACAACCCGGATCGACCTCTTCCTCTCCAGGCCCGGATCCGCGACAACCACCCCAACCCGGACCCCTTTCACCGATGACCACTGCCAAACGCGTCTCCCGCTTCTCCGCCGTGGCGGCCCTCTTCGTCGTCTCCGGTGCCGCCGGTTTGATCTACGAGGTTGTCTGGCTGCGCCGGATGTCCTTCGTCTTCGGGGCCACCAGTCAGGCCACGGCCACGGTGCTGGCGGCCTTCATGGGCGGCCTGGCCCTGGGGAGCTGGCTGCTGGGACGCTGGGGCGACCGCGTCCGGCGACCCCTGCGCCTGTTCTCCCTGCTCCAGGGCGGCGTCGCCGTACTGGGCCTGGCCGTGCCGCTGCTGCTGGTTCTGGTCGAGCAGATCTACGTTCCGCTCTATAACGTCACAGGGGGCGGCGGAGCGCTGTTCATCGTCGTGCGCGGACTGCTGGCCCTGCTGGTACTGGTGCTGCCGACGACGCTGATGGGCGCCACGCTGCCCGTGCTGGCCCGTCACGTTTCCTCGAAACCCGAAACCATCGGCCGCCGGGTGGGACTGCTCTACGGCCTCAACACCGCCGGCGCCGTTGTCGGCACCTTCCTGGCCGGTTTTCTGCTTATCGAGAAGCTGGGCCTCTGGGGAGCCACCTACCTGGCCGCCGGGCTGAACCTGCTGGCCGGCGCCCTGGCCTACCTCTTGAGCCGCGGGCAGGGGGCGCTCATCGAACCGGAGCGAACCCCCGCGCCGGAGAAACCGAACCGGGCGCGGTTGCTGCTCTGGCTCTACGCCCTGAGCGGGTTGGCCGCCCTTGGGATGGAACTGGTCTGGACCCGGACGCTGATCCTCTGGTTCTCCAACATCACCTACACCTTCTCGGCGATGTTGGGTATCTACCTGATCGGCCTGGCGATCGGCGGCCTGATCGGCTCCCGTCTGGTCAAGCGACTGAAGCGTCCCGCGACGGCCTTCGCCTGGCTCGAGGCCGGGGTCGGTTTCACCGCCCTGCTCTCCACAGGTCTGGCCCTCAACTGGCCCCGGGCGATGGGTAACCTCAGCCAGGCCGTCGTCGGCGGCCTGACCGACTGGGGCTCTCTGGTGGGCAGTTCCCTGGTGCTGACCCTGATCGTGATGATACTGCCCACGCTGCTTCTGGGGATGCTCTTCCCCGTGGTGATCAAACTCTACGCCCGCGAGGTCGGCCGGGTCGGCGAGCGCGTCGGCGAGGTCTACGCCGCCAACGGTCTGGGGACCATCCTGGGCAGCCTGCTGACCGGTTTCGTCCTGGTGCCGTTGATCGGCTTCCAGTGGAGTCTCTTCCTGTTGGCCGGGATCAGCATCACCATCGCCGCCGTGGCCTTCCGGCGCTACGTCGAGAAGAAGACGCGCCGCCTGGTCGGCCTGATCGCCTGCGGTGCAGCCCTGGGATTCGGCCTGCTCTGGCTGCCCTTCGACAAGCTCGGCGCCAATTTCCTCCAGGACGGCGAGGTACTGCTGGACTACGCCGAGACCGCCTCCGGCGTCATCGAGGTCCGCGAGCGCCCCGAGCAGCTCGGCACCGCCGGACTGCCCACCCGGACCCTGCTCATCGACGGCAATCAGGCCACCTACACCGCTGTGGCCGATATGCGCAAGAACCGCCTGCTGGCCCACCTGCCCATGCTGGTTCACCCGCACCCCGAGGACGTGCTGGTGATCTGCTTCGGTTCGGGTTCGACCTTCGGTTCCCTGGCCCTCCACGAAAGCGTCCGCTGTGTTGACTGTGTCGAAATCGCCCCCGGCGTGATCGAGATGGCGCCCTACTTCAGCGCCTTCAACCTCGACGTCCTCGAAGACCCCCGGGCCCGGGTGATCATCGACGACGGCCGCAATTACCTGCTCTGCACCGACCGGGATTACGACGTCATCACCGCCGAGCCGATGCATCCGGCCCTGGCCGGCGTGGTCAACCTCTATACCGTCGAGTACTACGAGCTCTGCTCCCAGGCGCTCAAGCCCGGCGGCATCTGTACCCAGTGGATCCCCCTCTACCAGGTGCCCGTGGCCGACATGCGGGCCATGGCCGCCAGCTTCGCCCAGGTCTTCCCCCACATCCAGCTCTGGGTCACCGGCGACGACGCCGTGCTGCTGGGTTCCAACGAGCCGCTGAACCTGGACGTCGAGCGCTTCCGAATGGCCGCCGCCGACAGGGACATAACCGCCACCCTGACCGAGGTCGGGGTGCCGGGGCCGCTGGCCCTCTACCAGACCCTGGCCCTCGAGAACGATAGCTTCCGGGCCTACGTCGAGGACGTCGAGCCGGTCACCGACGATCACCCCTTCGTCGAGTACACCCTGCCGCGGGGCTTCCGCACCGCCCAGACCATCCGTCCCAACCTCGAGGTCATCAGCCGATACATCTCACCCGACGGGGACGATGGGGCCGAGTAGGCCGCGACCGGCGTCTCGACAATTCGAATCAAGACCCGCCCCTCCCGGCGTTGGCACGTTTCTTGCTATCACGAGCGCCGGCCGTCGAGCGAGCGTGTCCGCTGGTTGCTTGAAGGGGCACGGGCGCCCGGGCGTCAATGCAAGAAACGTGCCAACGCCCACACCGGCGCTAATTGAGCCGTAGATTTGCCCCGGGCGGAGACGCCGGTCGCTCTGGGCGCCCGCCGTTGTTGGAGCCGTGGAATACCGTG
>WJMB01000012.1 GCA_014728185.1 Candidatus Coatesiibacteriota bacterium | reverse complement strand
GGTTGGCACGCTTCTTGCATCAGCTTAGGCATCATGTAACCTGATCGGTCCAAATCAAGGCCGATATTGAAAGGTTGACCGAGCAGGCAAGGGCTGTTTGGGTGCGTCCGGCATTGACCTCGATACTATCATGCGCAGTCTTACTGCTTGATAATGTATCTGTTATGAGTCGAGCCGCAACCGGTTGGCTGTATACTGAAAAGCCACGAGCAGGGTGACTTCTCCTCCGAGCATACCGTTTGCAGCCGCCACTTCAACTGCTGACAAGTGACAGGCGTATCTGCTGCAAATGTCTGTTATCAGCATGATGCATACATTGCCCGGTCCGAATAGGGGGTACGATCCCTTAGCGTATCAGCCGGGTTAATCGGTACTTGTCAATCCGGCTGCGGAACGGGCGCGGGCATCAGCCCGCGGGCGCTTTCCCGGGCGGCTCAGGGGGATATTCCAACGCGGGACGCTAGGGGACCCCGAGTCGACGAAGCCCGAATCGGTGAAGAAGGACCCCCGCCGTTGCTCGTCAGAAGGCGGCAGCCGTCAGCCGATGGCGGGACGGGACACTCGATAACCACCGATGGACCCGCAGCGATAGAACGCGACGCAGCCACCCACCCCCACCAGCCGAGGACGCCGAGCCCATGGAGACCCTCTGCACCTTCATCGCCAAGGGCGGAACGGGCAAGACCACCACGGCCGTCAACCTGGCCGGCGGCCTGGCCGCCCGGGGCAGCCGAGTGGTACTGGTCGACACCGACCCCCAGGGCGGCGTCTCCAACTACTTCCGTCTCAAGGACTACCGGGGCCTGGCCGAGCTGCTCTCCGGCGACGAGGCCGACCTGGTGCGGGTGCGGCCCAATCTTATCGTGGTCACCTCGGGGGGCGCCCGCCTCTACCGCGCCGGTGAGGAGTTGGCGACCCGACCGGACCGCCGCAGGGCGATGGAGTACCTGTTCAACCGCGAGGCCGGCGAGGGCCCCGGCGCCTCGCTGCGCGCCGGGCAGTCCGTGGCGGGTTACTGCGACTACCTGATCTTCGACTGCCCGCCCAATATCGATCCCGTCACCGCCGGGGTCCTCGACTACGTCGACTGGGTCCTCATCCCGATCTCCATGGACTACATGTCGGCGGTGGCCGGGGTGGACACCGTCAACTACATCCGCGAGCTGCCCTCCGCGGGCTCGCGAACCCGGGTGCTCGGCATCCTGCCCACGCTCTACGACCGGCGCACCCGCATCTCGCGGGCCATCCTGCGCCTGATCACCGAGCACTTCGGCACCGACGGCCCGGCCTCGGTAACCGAGACGGTCATCCGGGCCAACACGCAAATCAAGGAGGCGCCCAGCTTCGGAGCCACCATCTTCGAGCACGCCCCCTACTCCTACGGCGCCGCCGATTACGAGAAGCTGGTCGACGAGTTGCTGGAACGGCTCGGGAAGGTGGGTTGATAATGAGCCGCTATCCGAAAAAACACCTGGGCACCGAAGACATCGAGGGCGGCGAGGAGCTCGAGTACAGCTCCTTCCCCTCCCACATCCTGTTGGGCGAGAACCGCCTGCCCAAAAGCGTCGGCAGGCTGACGCTCAGCGAGGACGAGCTGGCCCTGCTGCGCGAGTTGGCCCTGGAACTCACCAAACACGCCAAGGGCGAGCCATTCATCAATAGGGACGGAACCTTCGACGCCGAAGCGGCCTGGCGCCTGCTCAGCGCCCTGCGCCAGGGCGAAGCCGAACTCCCCGAGGACGAGCGTTGAGCCCATAAGCCCGTCTCCAACTTGCCTTCTCCCTGCGCCATCCCGGCGCTCGAGCAGGACTGCGGCCTTGAGCCTTTGAACCATCAAGGCAGACCGGACCACCATCCGGAGCGATCCTAGCTCTAACGAAGAAGCAGTGCTCGATCGCTGTATAGCCAATGGCGGATACTCGTTTATGCGGTAAGCTGACACCAGGGCCGAACCGGTCGACGGACCGCCGTCACCTCGAGATCCATCATTTCCAGCTTCCCCAGTTTTCCGCTCGAAGGAAGCTATCCACCGAATACATCCCCGGCCTCCCGTCTTCCGCGTTGTACTGAGCAAGCAACGCTCCGCCGCCGCAACTCGACTGCCGGGCATTGACGACCGTCCCGGCACTATAGCCCGCCGAGTACGGACACCGGCTCAGCGGCGTAACCGGGAAGCCCGATCACGTCTCCGTCCGCCAAGACAAGCGCCCCGGAACAGATCGCCGGAACAGGGTCGCCGAGTCAGCCCCGGCAAGATAAGTCCGGCCGATCCGAAACAGACCCCTCGTCAAGCCGAGCCTGATACGCTATAATCAAGGGGCGGAGCCGAAACCTCAGCTATCAGTATCTGACCTCAAAGGCTCACACATTGAACGGAGCGTCCCGGGGTTGTGGTGCCGGCGGGCAAAACCTTCCGTTAGTTGTCATTCAATAAGCCGATTCTACCGCTTTCCGAAAGGCGGCCCACCGGCCGAGAAAACCATTCCAACCGCGCCGAATGTGTGCTCACAGCCGCTGCCGAGCGGCGATAATCCTTATCACGGCACGGTCCCAATCCGGATTACCGCCCCGCTGTGCTCCGACCGAACTCGACGGCGGCACACGGGCATTCGATCAACCCAACCGGTGATACCGGCCGCGACCGGTTCACCCCCTCGCGTTGACGGGAGGAATGATGGCGGAAAAGAAGTCTAAACGAGACTTCTCCTTCGAGATGATAATGCTCAAGCAGCGTAAGCACTGGTCCGAACGTGGGGCGAGCATTATCTTTTCTATCGTGATGATCGTAATCGTGATCACGGCCAGCTTCTTCTACTCCAAGGTCATCGACCTCCTGGAGAGCTACAACATTTATATGGATCTGAACATGTACATTCTTTGGATCCTGGTCATACCCTTTATCGTCAACATCATCATCGTACGGATGTCCCAGGCCAACTACGCCGTGACCGACACCCGCGTGGTGATGACCCAGCCCTACTCCCGTGATGTGGCCTGGGCGATACCCCTGAGCGACATCATCCGCGCCGAGAAGCAGTCCCCCAGCACCAGCAAGAGCGATATCAACATCCTCACCAAGGTCTCCAGCGGCAACCGCCTGATGATCAACAAAGAGGGCGAGTACGGACTGACCACGCTGGAGAAGGTCGCCAATCCGGACACCTTCGTCAACACCCTCAACGCCGCGCGGCGCAGCCTGGGCGAGGCACCGGCCTGAGAACGGCTATCGCAGTGACTACCTGAGCGTTCCCCCAACCCCAAGCCACCGACGATAATATGGGTCAACGAGCCTGCCCCAATCCCGACTGCGGCCGCAGCATCTCCAGCGATGCGCAGAAGTGCAAATACTGCGGCACGGAGATTCCCACGTCCTCGAAGGAAGAGACCGAGGATACGGGGGGCGACGATCTCTATCTCCCCGTGGTCTGCCCCGACTGCGGCGCGACGATCAAGGCCGGACTCCAGCAGTGCCCCCACTGCGGCTACAAGCGCCCCGAAGGTGAAGCCAAGCCGACCACGAAAAGCCGGGCTCCCGAGAAGGCCAACAAGCCGCCGGCCAAGGCCGCGAAAAAAAGCGGTCCCAAGAAACCGCCCCAGGTCATCGTCCCCAAGAAGGCCGCCCCCGAGCCAGCCAAGACCCAACCGGCGCCCAAACCCGAACCCAAATCTAAACCGGCGCCCAAGCCCGAACCGGCCGCCAAGCCGAAAGCCGCTCCAAAACCCGAACCGGCCGCCGAAGTCAACCCCACGCCGCCCAGCCGCAGCGAGCAGGATGCCATCGACCGCCGACCGGCCAAGGCCGAGAGCGTCCCGCCGCCGCAGGGCCTCGACGAAAACTACCTCCCCGACCGCCCCGGCGACCTGCCCGATTCCGAGATCCATGTCTTCCTGCGCGGCCTGCAGTGGGCCGCCAAGCCGATGGACTACCCCACGCTGATCAAGAATATGCGCGAGCACAAGATCGGCCCCAAGGATTTCGTCTACGACCGCCACCAGCAGTGGCGAACCGTGGCCGAGGTCTTCAACCTCCCCGAGGTCGACTAGACCCGATTGGCTCGATACTACCCCCCCTTTGCGGGGGGTTTTTCGTATGAGCCGTCCCCGATCTCAGGGACCTGCCAGCGGAGTACGGGGGCACTCCCGGGCATCCCGGAACGTGTTCGGAACAAACCAGGTTGATAGGGTCAGCTCGCAAATCCGGCGCAAGCAACCCTTGGCTACCACGCCCGGGGGTTGTAGAATGGATTGACATCCCACCCGGCGTTTAACCAATACCTGTCACCTTTCAACCGCCATGCTGAAAAACCTCGGTGATCGACTCCGCAAGCCCCCGGCCGCCCTGGGCCTGGTCGCGGCCGCCCTGGCGCTGCTGTTGCTCGCGCCTCGGCTGCTCATCGATCCCGAGACCACGGCGGAGAGGCTGGCCGATCAGCTCGCCGCCGTCGGTTTGGAGCTCGATTGGACGCGCGCCGAGCTGCGAATCGATCTGGCGCTGCGGTTGGAGGGCGTGGAGCTGGGCGGACTTAGGGCGGAGACGCTGATCCTCGCCGGCGGCTCGCTGTCCCTGGAGGGCCTGCGGGGCTTGGCCGGGGAGCTGGCCGTCCTGGCCGCTCTTAGCCGACCGCCGGGGCCGCCGCCACGCTTCGGCGGAACCCTCACCCTCCCCGACGGCTCGATCCTGAGCGGAAGCTGGCGGCCCGTCCCCGGCGAAAAGTCCGTTTTCCGCGACAGCTCCGCCGTGCTCGACATCGGCGACGGAGAGTTGAAGCTCGCCGCGGATTGGCGCATCGCCGACGACGGCGTCGCCGTGCAGCTGACGGGTGAGGCCCTCGGCGCCCGGATGTACGTCGCCCCGGAGCCGCTCTTCCTGGCGCGGCTGACCGACCTGGAGGCGACGGGCGGCCTGATCCAACTCGATGGCCTACAGGCCCGGGGCTCGCTGCTGCTGGGGATCAACCCCGCCGCCGGTCTGAGGGTGCTGCTCTGGCACGAGCTGAAGCTGCGCCGCCCCGGCCAGACCCGCTGGTTCGGCGTGCCGCCCGGAGGGCTCTCGCTGAGCGAAGACGCCTGGCTCCTCGCCCTGCGCGACGGCGGCTGGCTGCGCGGGGACGGGCGGGATCCGCGCTGCGGCGGTCTCGAGCTGAGCCTGGACGCCGCCGGGGTCGCCGCCCTGCTCCCCCCGGGCTCCAGCGCCTCGGGCGAGCTGGGGCTGAGCCTGAGCCTGGAGGGGGGCTTCCTGAACCGCTGTCTCCTCAGCGCCGCCGAGCTGATCTTCGAGGAGACCGACGGCACCCTTTGGCGCTTCGACGGCGAGCTGGACCTCGCCGAGGGAACGGGCTCCGGCAGCCTCGACTGCGGCGGCGGAGCTTTACGCTTCGAGCTGGAGCGCCTCGACGGCGGAAGCCGCCTAACGCTGTGCGGCGAGGAGGTCGAGCTGCGCCGGACCCTGGAGGGCATGGGCCGCCTACTGGAGCTGTTGGAGACCCCGTCTCTCGCCCCCCTCTCCGCGGCCCTGGAAAGTTTGGCGCCGCTGACCGTCGCCCTCGAGCCCGTCGCGGCCGCCTGGGGAAAACACCGGCTGGGCGGCCTGAGCGGTCGGCTGATCCTGACGGAGTCCGGGTTGGAAACGGAGCTCGAGCTGGAGCGCGACGGCGGGCGGGCGAGCCTCTCGGGAAGCTGGACCGCCGAGACCGCCGAGCTCGCGGGACGCTGGAGCGGGCTGCCCGTCGAGCTCTTCAACGCCCTGGCCCTCGAGGAGCTGCGCCTGGCGCCCCGCGCGGGGAGCGGCAGCGGTTCTTTCACGGCCGTCTTCGCCGGTATCGAGGAAGACCGAGGTCTGAGTTCCCTGGAACTGGAGCTCGACGCCCGCGGCCTGGCCCTCGACGCTCCGCCGCCCCTGGTCGCCCTCTGGGGTTGGTGCGACACCGGCCGCGAACCGCCATCGCTGGAGGACGCCCGCCTCGAGCTGGATTGGCGCGTCGGCGGTCCGGGCTCGTCGAGAGAGGCCGGACGCCTGGTGGTCGTCTTGACCTCCCCCGAGGTGCGTGTTAACCTCGCCTCCACCAGCGACGCGGCCCTGAACGGCGTCCTGAGCTGGCGCGGCGTCATCGAGCTCCCCCCGGAAACGGCCGCGGCGATGAAGCGTCGCGGCGTGCTCGTTTTCGGCACCCCGGAGGGCTGGGGCGCCAAGCCCTTCCTCGTCGAAGGGAGCTGGCGCGACCCCCAGGTCCGCCTGGACCCCCTGGGCGCACGGGAGCTGGCCGCCGCCGAACCGCCCCCCGGCGTACTCGACTGGTAGGCGTCCCCTTGCGCAATCGTAATCCACTCCGTGAACCATTCAACCGACCCAAGCGAGCGCCGATGACCGACCACCTGGATAAAGCGCCGGCACCCCTGCTCGCCGAGGCCGTCGACATCGCCCGCCGGGCCGGTTCCCTGCTGCGCGAGATGTTCTACCAGCCCCGCGAGGTCGGCTTCAAGGGCAAGATCGATCTGGTCACCGACGCCGACAAAGCCTCCGAGGCGCTCATCGGCGATCTGCTGGCCGAGCGATTCCCCGACCACGAGCTGCTGGCCGAGGAGGCCGCCGGGGGCCGGGTGCCCCGCCCGGAGAGCTTTCCGCCCTACCTCTGGGTCGTCGACCCCCTCGACGGCACCACCAACTACGCCCACAACCTGCCCCAGTTCTGCGTCTCCGTCGGGCTGCTCATCGACGGCGTTCCCGCCCTGGGCGCCGTCTACGATCCGCTGCGCGACGAGATGTTTCACGGCGGGCGAGGCCTGGGAGCCTTCCTCAACGACCAGCCGATCCGGGTCTCCCGCCAGGTCGCGCTCAAACGCTCGCTGCTGGCCACCGGCTTCCCCTACGACATCGCCACCAGCCCATACAACAACCTGGACAACTTCACCCGCTTCTGCTACACCTGTCAGGCCATCCGCCGGATGGGCGCCGCAGCCCTGGACCTCTGTTACGTGGCCTGCGGCCGCTACGACGGCTTCTGGGAACTCAAGCTCTACCCCTGGGACACCACCGCCGCGGCCTCTTTCCTGCCCGAGGCCGGCGGCGTGATCACCGACTTCGCCGGCAAGCCCTACGACCCCTTCGGACTCGAAGTGCTGGCTTGCAACGGGCTGATCTTCGACGAGATGACGGCGATCATCCGCCAGCGCTCCACCGGGGAGGACGCCGATGCCTCGTAGCCGCTTGCTCCCCGCCCTGATCCCGCTGCTGCTCTTCGGCTGCGACGAGGCTCCCGAGCCCGCCGCCGACAGCATCCTGGACCTCACCGGCGACGACGAGGCCGCCACCGCGACCACGGACCGGGGAGAGCGCTACGCCGAGGTCATCGATGGTCCGCTCAACCTGCGCGTCGCGCCGGACCTCGACGCCGAGATTCTGCGCCAGCTCCCCGCCGGGGCGCGCGTCGAGATCATCGACGAGGGACCCCTGGACGAGTTCGACGGCATGCCCGCCCCCTGGTACGAGGTGCGCTCCGCCACCGGCGAGCACGGCTTCGTCTTCGGCTCCTTCCTCGAACTCGACGTCGCCGAGCCGGCCAACGGCCACCCGGCTCCGCCACGGACCCTGGAGCTGCCCGCCCCCGACCCCGGACTGACCGCCGGGATGGGCGCCGCGGCCCTCCTCGACGCCACCGAAGAGGCCCGCGCCGCCGGACGGAGCGCCGAGGCCGTCGAGTACCTGCTGGCCGCCCTGAAACTGCGCCCCGAGAACACCGACGGCTACTTCGATCTCGCCGAGCTATACGCCGAGCTCGAGCGCTGGGAGTGCGCCGCCTGCGCCCTCGAGAACTACATCGCCCAGGAGCCCGACAGCTTCTGGGGGCACAACAACCTGGGCCTGTTCTGCCTGCGCTCCGGCGACTACGCCCGAGCCGTGGCCGTCCTCGAGCGCGCCGTCACCCTCGAGCCCGAGGGCCGCTCCGGAGCCGCCCGCGACGAGGCCCTGGCCCTGGCCCACCGCAACCTGATCGCCGCCTACCGGGCCAACGGCGACGCCGAGGGCGCCCGTCGCGCCCAGCGCCGCCTCGACGAACTCCTCTGACGGCGGACCCGACCGCCGACCAAGGTGCCATGAGCACACTAAAAAAACGCTTCGCCTTCCTGCCCCGCTTCCGCTACGACGGCCGCCCCACACCGGGCGACCGCGTCGAGCTCCTCGGCGAAGAAGCCCACCACGCCCTGCGGGTGCGCCGCCTGCGCCCCGGCGACGAGCTGGCGCTCATCGACGGCCGCGGCCACACCGCCCGGGGACGCGTCGAGCGCCTGACAACCTCCGGTCTAGCCGTCGACATCGAGGAGTCCGCCGACAACCTGGGCGAGCTGCCCCAGAAGATCGTCCTCTACCAATCGCTGATCAAGCACCGCCGCTTCGAGCAGGCCCTGGCGATGGCCGTCGAGCTGGGCGTCAGCGCCGTGATCCCCCTGATCTCCGAGCGCACCGTGGCCCGACCCAACCCCGAGCGCCTGCCCGAGTACCTGGCCCGCTGGAGCCGCATCGCCTGGGAGGAGACCAAACTCTGCGAGCGCAGCGTGACACCGCCGGTGGGCGCCCCCGTGGACCTGCCCATCGCCCTGCACTGCGGCGCCTGCACCCATAAGGTCATCCTGGTACCGCGCCGCGGCGTGCCCGCCCTGGATCGCCTCGTCCAGAGCCTCCACGTCGAGCGCGGCGAGCGCCTGGCCCTGATGATCGGCCCCGAGGGCGACTTCACCCCGCAAGAGCTCGAACGGGCCGAGGCCGACGGCTGCCACTTCGCCGGTCTGGGCGAGCGCCTGCTGCGCAGCGAGGTCGCCGGAGTCACCGCCGTGGTGGCCGCTCTGATCGGCCTGGGCGCCCTCGAGGAGTACCCGCCCGGCTAAGCCGGTCCCAAACCGCCCGCCGGGCAGCCCCACACCGGGCGGTTACCTCCCCGTCGGACCCGACGACCGTTCGGCCGATAAACCACCGAAGGAAGTCGACGGAGGCTTTGGCGCGGTTTTTGCGCCGGGGCGGTCGCCTGCGTCCCGGGGCGGCGGGTTTCGCAAAAAACGTGCCAAAGCCGGATTGCGGGGGTTGCGTTCGAAATTATTTCATATAGATCAACGAGCCCCGGGAGGGGAGAAGTGAAGGACTGCATCTTCTGCAAGATCGTCGCCGGCGAGATACCCTCGACGCCTCTGTACGCCGACGACGAGCTCTACGCCTTCAACGACATCAACCCCAAAGCCCCCACTCACGTCCTGGTGATCCCCACCGAGCACGTCGACGGCGTGGCGGCGCTGGATGAGCGTCCCGAGCTACTGGGCCGGCTGATGTCCCGGGCGGTCAAGCTGGCCCGCGAGCTGGGCCTCGAGGAGGCCGGCTACCGTCTGGTGATCAATCAGGGCGAGGACGGCGGTCAGAGCGTCGGCCACGTCCACGTTCACCTGTTGGGCGGACGCCCGCTCAACTGGCCCCCGGGGTAAGTCGTGGACGAACGACTGCGCCTGATCTATTCCGAACCCGGCGACGGCGGCCGCTGCGGGGCCCGCTGGAACATGGCCCTGGACCGGACGCTCTTCGAGGGTGTCCAATCGGGAACCACCCCGCCCACCCAGCGCCTCTACGGCTGGTCGCCCTCGGCGATCACCCTGGGGTACTTCCAGCCCGCCGAGATGCTCGACGCCGACGCCTGCCGCCGCCGCGGCGTCCAGGTCATCCGCCGCCCCACGGGGGGCGGCGCCGTCTTCCACTACGGCGATCTGACGGGCTGCCTGGTGGCCCCCAGGGAACTTTTGCCCCGGGGTATTCGTGAGTCATACCGGGTCCTCTCCGAGGCCCACGCCGGCGCCCTTACCGCCCACGGCATCGAGGCCGCGGCCGGCAGCGGCTCGGCCCCCCTGCCCCGCCGCCTGCGTCCGGGTTACGACTGTTTCGCCCGCCTGACCGAGTGCGACGTCGGCGTGGCCGGGGTCAAGATAGCCGGCAGCGCCCAGCGTCGCAAGGACGGCGGCCTGCTGCACCACACCAGCATCGTCTGGGAGCCGCAGCCCGCGGGGCTGCTGGCAGAACTGCTGCCCGGCGCCGCCGACGTGGGCGCGCCGTGCAGCGTTATCGAACTGGCGCCCGAAACCGAGCGACGGAAGTTCGCCCTCGAGCTGGCCCGACGGGTGGCCGACGCACTCGACCTCGAGCTCTACGAGGGCGACCCGTCCGCAGAAGAACTCGCCCGGGCCGAAGAGCTGGCCCGCGAACTCACCCTGGAGGCTTGATGAGACAACTGACTATCCCGGTCGTCCTCACAGCGGGAATCATCCTGTTCAGCGGCTGCGATGAGCGTTCCGGCTTCGATCCGACCGACGAGACCGTCGTCGTCGCCCGCGTCGACGACGCCGTTTTGACCAAAGAGATGGCTGGTCGACTGCAGGTCGAGCAACACGCCTCCACTCTGGTCACCCCGTCGATGGAGAGCATCGTCGAGAGCTGGATCGATCAGCAGTTGATCTATCAACAGGCCCTCGAAGAGGGCCTGCACGAAGAGCCCGACCTGGCCTGGCAACTCGAGCGCTACGAGATGATGGTACTGGGCGACGAGTTGATCAAGCGCGAGGTCATCGACCGGATGCCCAAGATGACCGAGGCCGACGCCGTGGCCTACTACGAGGAGCACAAGGACCAGTTCCGCGCCAAAGAGCCGATGGTCTGGCTCTGGATCATCGAACGCGAGGACGAGGATACGGCCCGGCGGCTGATCAATGACAGGCTGGCTCCCGACGGCTCCAACTTCCGCTCCGAGGCCCAGATGTGGAGCCTGGGCGTCTCCCAGGCCCAGGGCGGCGACCGCGGCTATGTTAACGAGACCCGCGTCAAGCCCCCGGTCTGGCGGGCCGCCTGGGAGCTGCCGCTCAACACCGTCTCTGACGTGATCAGCTACCAGGTCGGCGATAAAACCTGGTACGCCGTTATCCTCGTCGCCGACCGCGTCCAGCCCGGGGACTACATGAAACCCGAAGGCGTCGGCCTGGACATGCTCAAGGACCGAGCCCTCCAGGAACAGACCCGCAGAAGCATCGAAAGCTACCTGGATGAGCTGCGCCAAGGGCACGAGGTCTTCACCGATTACAACCTGGTGGCCGACCTCGAGGCCTGGAGCCGCCAGACCGAAGAGGACATCGAAGACCCCACGCCCCTGCTGGAAAATCAATAGCCGCTTGGGGGATCGACGAATGGAAGAAGCTGGGGACACGGATCCCCGGCTTTTTACACGCTAAACCTGTTCAACGACCCGGCAGCCCGACACACCGCGCTCGAAAATCCAGACCGCCAGCACGATGTCGGGAAGGCGGTCCGGCAACTCTTTCCAGTCGACGCCGTCGGGTCGATTCGCTTTGTTGATCCCCGGTACATAACGCCGCATCGGCACACGGTTGGAACCTGGAACAGCCATGCTGAAGGTGTAGATGAACCAAGCCGCCGGCCATTGGATGCAGAATTTGTCTCCTTACGAATCGTTGATCGAGGATCATCACGTATCGGCTTGTTCCGATTCGCAACTAAACTCTTCGATCTCTCCGCACCATCAAGATGACACAGCATCTCGCAGATAGGAACCCCTCCTCGTGTAGACAAGACATCCACCAGCCGTATAAAATACATAAATGGTATGCCATACCATCGGCACCATTTATGAATGACCACCTCAACGGCGCGCTCGCCAGATGATGGGGAAAAGAGCTACTAATGCGACGAAGACTGCCGATTTCAACCCTGATCCTGTTCCTGGTTATCACCAGCGGCGCGGCGGCTCAGTCCAGTTGGGTGCAGAACTACTGGTACGAAGGCCCCGCAAGCGGTCTGTGGAACGACGGCCACGAGGGCGGCTTCGAGTCCTCCGTCGACATCAGTTGGTGGCGCTACATCGAGGACACCGGCGACAGCCGCCTGCTGCTGGAGGCCCCGGACTGGGACAACCCCGTCGTTATCGATCTCTCCGGCAACCTCTCCCAGGTTACCTGCGGCGCCTCCTACATCACCGCCGACGGCGCGATCCTGCTGATCCTGGCCGGGACGATCAGCAGCGACCTGACCCGCCCCGCCCTGGCCTACTCGACGGACTGGGGCGACAGCTGGACGACCGTCACCGACAACACGGTTCCCAACGGCCGGGTGATCGGGATGACGGTGTTCAAGTCGACCGACGAGGTCCTGCTGGCCGTCAGTCATCCCGTCACCAACGGCGCCGCCGTATATCGACTCAACGACGCCGCCGACCCCGACTGGACCGAAGAGCTCTTCCCCACGGGATTCACCGCCAACCGGGCGAACTTCTTCGTCGAAAGCGTCGACAGCATCGCGCTGACCCTCTCCGGCGACGTCGACAGCCCCAACCAATTCTACCACTACACCACCGCCGGGGGCTGGCAGTCCGCCGACGACAATGATTTCGACAACCGCGATCTACGCGAGATCTGGCGAACGGATGACGGGCGCTTCTGGCTGGCCGCCGACCGCGATTCCCAGCCCAATGATCCCTGCCTGAGGTCATCCAGTCTGACCGGCGACTGGATCGAGGGCAGCGATTACTTCCCCACCACCAGCGATCCCCCCGCCTATGTCAGCCGGGGACCCTCGGCCGTGGAGGACGCCGAGCGAGTGTATCTCGCCGTCGAAGGCGATGAGGTCGTCGTCCTCGACGGTCAGGACGGCTCCTTCCTCTACCCCGTCCGCCCTCCGGTGACCCTGGCCAACGATGTCTACGTGGTTCAGGACACCGGCACCGTCTACGTGTCGGGCCTGCTCAGCGGCAGCGCCGTGATCAGCCGCAGCACCGACGACGGCCAGAACTGGTCCTACGACAATCTGGGCGGCAGCCTGGACGTGCTGCCCTTCGTCTTCGAGCTGGACCCCGTCGGCCTGGCCGTCACCACCGGGCATCAAATCGGCGACACCGCCAGCCCGCGGGCGGTCCTCGCCCCGCCCCACGACGTCGGCGCGTTGACCAGCCTGGTCTTCGACACCGGGATAACCCCGGTCTACCAAAGCGTCGAGATCGACCTGGAGGATAACAACGGCGGCCTGCGGCTTTACCTGCGCACCTCCGACGATCCCTCGATGAGCGACGCCCCGGACTGGTCGGAGTGCGAGGTGCTGGACCCCGATGATCTGGTCCCCTCGCAGAACGCCCCCGGTGTGGATCACGGCGAACGCTACGTGCAGTACCGCCTGGAGTTCACCCTCGGCGACGGCGGCCCCGTCGAGAATCCCGTCGTGGACACCTTCACCCTGCGCTACCAGGACGTCGGCGATTTGGATCCCTTCGTCATCGACACCGAACCGGCCCCCGACGCCGAGGATGTCCCGATCAACACCCTGATCAAAATCCACTTCAACCGGCCGATGGACCTGGTCAGCTTCAACGACAACGTCACCGTCACCGCCGGCGGCGCCGAGTACGGCTGGCAGTCCAGCGGTGAGAACGGCGACCGCGTTTTCGTGATGACCCTCAACGAGTACCTGCCCACCGAAACCCTGACCGAGGTGGTGCTCGAGGAGGGCATCCAGTCCTCGGACGGCCGCCCGCTGAGCGATCAGAACGGCTCGGCGCCGGGCCTGTTCGATTTCCGCTTCACCACGGGCTCCGCCCTGGACGACACCCCGCCGTTGCTGGAGGACCTCCGGGCCTTCCCCAATCCCACCTACGGCGCCACCCAGTTGACCCTCAACTGCACCGCCGATGATTCCACAACCGGCAACAACGCGATCAGCGCCGTGGAGTACTTCATCGACAACCCGGGCACCTCGGGGGAGGGCGCCCCGCTCAATCCAGTCGACGGTGATTTCGACTCGCCGATCGAAGACGCCACAGCCCTGGTCGACATCGCCGATTGGCAGATGGGCGAGACCCACACCTTCTACGTCCACGCCCAGGACGCCGCCGGCAACTGGTCGCTGATGGAGAGCCTGGAGGTCAAGACCCAGGGCGTTTTCCTCGACGAGGAAAAGGTCTACGTCTGGCCCAACCCGGCCACGGAGACGGCGACCTTCTCCTTCACCCTGGGGGCCGATTCCACGGTGAGCCTGGACGTCTACGATCTGGCCGGGCGCCTGGTCCATTCCCAATCCGATGACTTCACCACGGGCGGCGCCCAGGGCACCCAGGACGATACCTACGAATTCGTCTGGGACCTGGACGGCGTCGGCTCCGGAGTCTACATGTTCCGTATCAGCGCTGAAGAACTCAGCGGCCGCTCCCAGAGCGCCGTAGTGATCAAGAAGCTGGCCGTAGTCCGCTGATCCGGAGGCCGAGTTAGTCTCCCCAACCGCGATGCGGCCCCCCGAAACCCAACAAAGCTGGTGTTGCATGCTCAAGTGCAAGCTCTCCGCCTTGATCGCCCTGGTTATTATCGTCGCCGGCGTTCCGACGCGGGCCGACAACGCCGGCGCCGCCTTCCTGCTCATACCCGGCGACATGCGGGCGGTGGCCCTGGGCTCCACGGGCACCGCCGAGGTCGGCTATCTGGGCTCCCTGGACTTCAACCCCGCCGGGTTGGGCTTTCGCGAGGAGGCCGTTCTCGGCACCGGCTTCACCCGCTGGCTGGCCGAGACCAACCTGGGCCACCTGGCCGGCTGCCTGCCCATCGATAATCTCGGCTCGTTGAGCCTGGGGGTCAAGTATATGAGTGTGGGCGGCTTCGAGCGCCGCACCGGCGACACCCCGGAACCGATCGGCGAGTTCGACGCCCTGGGGCTCCTCGGCGAGGTCGGCTACGCCCGTGAGCTCTTCGACGGCTTCAGCGCCGGAGTCGACGTCGGCGTTGTCCATCAGCGCCTGGACACCTATTCGGCCACCGGCGCCGTCCTCGACGCCGGGGTGCTCTACCGCACCCCGCTGGAATGGCTCGACGTCGGGGCGGCGGTGCGCAATCTGGGCACACCGTTGGTCTTCATCGAGGAAGAGACGGCCCTCCCAACCAGCCTGGGCGCCGGAGTCTCCCTGGGCTTTCTCGACGGCGACCTCAACGCCAACCTCGAGGGCGAATACTACCTAGACGACGCCGAGGACACCTTCTTCGCCCATCTGGGCGCCGAATACATCATCGCCCGCACCGCCGCGGTGCGCGCCGGCTATACCTACGGCAACCAGAGTCAGCACGGCGGCCTGGCCGGCCTCAGCGCCGGCCTGGGCGTGATGCTCTCCGGTTTCGTCGTCGACTTCGCCTACGCCAACCACGGCGAGCTTGGCTACTCCCTGCGCGGCAGCCTGGGTTACGACTTCGGTTTCGTCGCCGGACGCGTCGACGAACTCGAAGCCTACCTCCAGCGACTACAGGAGCGCATCGACTCCACCAGCCGGGCCTTCTACGCCGAGGGCCGAGACGCCATGAGCATGGAGCGCTACGACGAGGCCGCCAGCTCCTTCGACAAGGCCCTGATCTGGGACCCGAATTACACCGAGGCCGCCGAGGCCTACGAGCGGGCCGAAAATCTGGCCCGGATCCAGGCCGTCGAAGAGCACCTCGAGCAAGGCAACCTCTGGCTGCGCATCGAGGACTACGTCGCCGCCCTGGCCAGCTTCAACGCCGCCCTCGAACTCAACCCGGAAAACGAAGAGGCCACCGAGCGGGCCGACTTCGCCGCACAGGCCCTGGCCAAGCAGCTCGCCGAACGCGAGGCCCATGTCAGCGAGCTGTCGACCCAGGCCGCCGAAGCCTACAGCAGCGGCGACTACAAGGCCGCCGTCGATCTCTGGGGCGAGGTGCTGCGCCTGGACCCGGACAACCCCCAGGCCGAGGGCTACTACAATCAGGCCCGCAACCGCCTCAACGACCAGATCGACAACTTCTTCCGCCGCGCCGAGAGCCTGGAGGATCAACAACGCTACGCCGAGGCCCTGGGAGTTCTCTACCAGGCCCAGGAACTGGTACCCGACGACCCCGTTCTCTCCACCTCGGTCTCCCGGCTGCGCGGCCTGCTCTCCCAGCAGGTCGACGGCCTGGTCGACGAGGGCGTCGCCCTCTACGAGGCCGGCGACCACTCACGCGCCGAGGACACCCTGACCCGAGCCCTGCGCCTAGACCCGGGCAACGGCCGCGCCGCCGATTACCTCGAGCGCGCCCGCGACGCCCAGCGCGTCTCCGAACCCCAGGAAGACCCAATCGTCGCCAACGAGTACTACCTCCAGGGCATCAACGCCTACACCCGCCGCGACTACGAGCAGGCCATCTACTACTGGGAGAAGTGCCTGGAGTTCCAACCCGACCACGACAAGGCCCGGGCCAATATCACCCGCGCCCGACAGATGCTGGCCGCCCTCGAGGAATAACCCCGCCCGAGCTAAAGCAAAACCGGCTCCCCGCCCCTCGACTCCAACTGTTCTACCGGCGGGTCGGGG
>WJMB01000132.1 GCA_014728185.1 Candidatus Coatesiibacteriota bacterium | reverse complement strand
TTGGGGAAGGGATCGTCACGATAAACCCGATATGCTTGATTCCTTCATGGGGCTGTTTCAGGGCTGATCATGCTCAAACTCGTCTCGCTTAAAAGGTCAACTCAAGGCGGCAGAGGGACGATGAAAAAGTTTGGCTCTATACATGATCCCGGACCAGCCAACTCCTGGTCGAAACACCGCCCAACCTTGAAAAGCCCTGCCGGCCCGACAGCATCCGGCCTTCCGTCGCACCAGGCATGGCAAGGTTTATTGACACAAATCGACTATAAGGCATCAATTGACAACCTGTTAACGCGGTATTCCTTTTCCATGGTCGACTGATAATCCATTGGTGAACAAGCCTCGGGCGGATTGATCAGCCCCGGCCAGATCAGGCTGACGAGCCGGGACGCCCGGGACAACGATTCTGGTTCGAGTTTATTCCGGCCGCCCCTGCCGCAAACGCCAGGTGATGTTTACCCTGAAGCCGTGCAGGTTTTGTAAGCGCCCCCCCACTCCGAGAGGCCGCCGTGTCGCTGATCAGCCCCCAGGTCCACGCCCTCATCGACGCGGCCCTGGCCGAGGACCGACCCTCGGCGGACTACACCAGTCTGGCGACGATCCCGGCGGACCGCCACGCCGAGGGTGTGATCGTCGCCCGTCAGGCCCTGCGCCTCTGCGGCGTGGCGATCGCCGCCGCGGTCTTCGAGCGGTCCGGTGGAGCTATCGACTACGCACCCGAGGCCGCCGACGGCGTTGATTTGGAAGCGGGGGCGACCATCGCCCGGGTCTCTGGTCCGGCGCGGGAACTGCTCAGCCTGGAGCGTCCGGCGCTCAACTTCCTCGGCCGGCTCTGCGGCGTGGCCACCCGGGCCCGGGACTGGACCGGGGAACTGCGGCGGGCCTGGGAGGCCTTGCCCGTCGGCGGGCGACCGCCGCTGCCGCCCCGCCTGGTCGACACCCGCAAGACCATCCCCGGCTGGCGCGAGCTGGACAAATACGCCGTGCGTACCGGCGGGGCGGGCAATCACCGCCACGACCTGGCCGGGGGCGTGCTGATCAAGGACAACCACCTGATCGCCGCCGGCGGGGTGGAGGCGGCTCTGCTCGCGGCGCGCGAGATAGCCCCCCACGGCCTGCGCCTGGAGATAGAGGTCACGAGTTTGGAGCAGCTCGAGGAGGCCCTGGCGGCCGGGGCCGAGGCCTGCCTGCTCGATAATATGAAGGGCGAAGTGCTGGCCGACGCCGTCGCCCGCTGCCGCGAAGCCGATGTGATCAGCGAGGTCTCCGGCGGGGTGGGCTTCGCCGAGTTGGCAGCCCTCGCCGCCCTGGGTCCCGACGTGATCTCCTCGGGCGCGCTGACCCACTCGGCCCCTTGCGCCGACATCGCCCTCGACTTCACCCGTTCCTGGAAGACCGCATAGCGAATCGGGGTGTTCATGGACCAGTTCCTGCCCGACCTCCACCTGATCTGGCGTCCCGTCGAGTTCGCCAGCGTGGGCGGCATCGACGCTCTTTACAAGGAGTACCGCCGCGTGATCAAGACCGGCGGTCACGCCTGGTGGACCCAGCGGCTCTCGCTCACATACGTGCGCCTGCTGGATCAGGTCATCGAGGAGAAAGGGCCTGTCTACCTGTATCCCGTCGAGGACCCCCGCGAGGCCGGTAACCAGGTCTTCAAGCTCCGCGCGCGCATCGATGGCGTCCTCTACAACCCCGACGGCTCCTTCGTCCCCCAGCCCGACGACAACCTGCCCTACCGTCGCGAAGGCGGCGACCGCATTTACTCGGCCTGTTGGGTGCGCCTGGTCTCGATGGAGGTCATCCCCTTCGAGGAGCTGCCCGAGCCCACAGATTACGTCGTGCTGCCCTACGGCGACGACGTGGTCGAGGCCCTGGGCGGCAAGTTCTCCAAGGGCTTCATCCTCCCCGCGGACCAATACGCCCAGTTCAAGAAGACCAGCCTGGCCCAGCGGCTGGAGACCCTGGAACGGGTGGCCGAGAACGTGGCCGCCGAGAAGCCCATGGTGACCAAGCTCCACGACTTCGAGAAGCGAATCGCCGAGACCGTGGCCCGCGACGCCGCCGCCGGCGAGTCGGTCTTCGATGTGGCCGGCGAGCCCGGCCTCAGCGTGCCCCTTCGCGAGGAACGGGCCGAGCGGATCACGTCCGGCACAACAAGCGGCGAGCACGAGCTGCGCCTGGACACCGACGATGACTCGCTGATTATCGGCGCCCCCGGGCTGGAGTTGGACCGCGACGAGGAGCGGCGCAGTTACGGCGAGGTCAGCCTGGATCTCTCCCAGGGCGGGCGTGTTGTATCCGAAAACAACGTGGACACCTTCAAGCTGGACCGCGAGCTGACCGACCTCGAGGAGGACGGCGGCCTAAGCCGTGAGGATCGCCAGCTCATCGAGCTGGGCATCGACTGGGACGTGCTGCACCGCATGCGTCGCAAGCTGGCCCGCTACGACGATTCGGACCTCGAGCGTCCCAGCGGCGAGAGTGCCGTCATCGACAGCACCCGGCGCTCGGTGGCCGAGTTCGATTCCAGCGAGGATGAGGAAGCCGCCGTCGTTGAAGACACCGAGGCGACGACGCCCACCGAGGACCTGCCCCCCGTCGAGCCCGTGCCCGAGTTCGGCGGTGAGGCCGTCGGCGAGGACTTGGAAGAAGAGGAACCGTCCAGGGCCTCCCTGCCCACCCCCGAGGACATCGCCCGGGCGCTCAGCGAGCGCGGCCCGCGACGCGAACCACGGCCCGAGCCGGTCGAGGAGGCGGTCCCGGCCGCCGCGGAATCGCCGGACCCGGTCGAACCGACCGAACAGGCCCCCCCCGAGGAGCCCTTCGAGCACATCTCGATCCTGGCCAACCTGAGAATCTCCAGCGAACGGAGCGAACCCGTCCGTCGACCCGAACCGGCTGAAGAAGCGCCCGTTGAGAAAACACCCCTCGAAGAAAAGCCCGGCGATAAAGACGAACGAATCGGCGCCCTGGCCTCGCTCCGCGAGGAACAGGTGAAAGAAGAGCCCGAGCCCGTTGCCGACCAACCGCCGACTGAGCGCGTCGAGGCCCTGGGCCGCCTGCGTGAAAGCCCAGCTCCGGACGCTCAACCATCCAAGACCGCCGAGACCACAGATGACTTCAACCGAGCCGTCGAGGAGGAGGTCGCCCGGCGCCTGGAGACCCTGGGACGTGTGCGCGAGGAGACGCCCCAAGAAGACAAACCGGCTGAGATCGCGGAAACAAAAGCCGAAGCGGACGCCGAGCCGGACAGTGAAGAAGCCATCCCAGCCGCACTGCACGAGGTCCGGGAGCCGACCGAGGAATCCGCCGACGCCGATGCCGCACCAACCGCCGAAGAGCCCTTCCGTCCCCTCGAGGAGCTGCTGGGTGACGAGGACGATGACGCGCAGAGCCCACCGGAACCGGCGCTGACCTCGCGGGAGCTCGAAGAGCCTCTGGACGATGACGACGAAGCCTTCTCCTTCCCGGACCTGCCGCCGCTGAAAGAGGAAGGCAAGCCGCGCTCGGTCCCGACGGGCTCGGCCATGCCTCCGGGGCTCAACCTCTTCGCCGACGAGGAGCCCACGGAGACCCCGCGGCCCCGGACGGAGTCCGGGGAGACCGAGAGCCTGCTGATCCCCACCGTCGACTCCCTGCTGCGCAACGCCGAGGCCCGGGAGAGCCGGGAGAAAGCGACCCCGGAGCCCGCCGACGTCCCCCTGGCCCTGCCCCGCGAGGTGGCCTCGGGCATCCGCAAGATCCGCGAGCACCTGGTGATCGACTCCGAGCAGGTGGCCCACATCATCACCAACCTGCTGCTGGGCAAGCACGTCATTATCGGCGGACCTACGGGCTGCGGCAAGACCACCCTGGCACGGCTGATCCCCAGCCTGATCTGGAACATCTATCCGGAGATCGTCCAGGCCATGTCCTCCTGGGGCGCCGGTGATCTGCTCGGCCAGGTCTACCCACTGCCCGACGGCGGCTCCGCCGTCTCCGGCATCCTGACCCGGACCATCCTCAAGAACTACCAGTCCCAGAGCCGGGGTTACAACCGCGCCCCCTTCCGCGCCCCCAACGGCGCCCAATACGAGGGCGTCTGGCTGGTTCTCGACGAGCTGGACAACAGCGACTGGACGGCGCTGATCAGCGATTTCCTCGCCGCCAGCGACGCCGACAGCCTGCGCATCCCCGTGGTCAGCTCGCCGGGCGAGCACGTCAAGATCCCCCTGCCCCGGGACTTCCGCCTGCTGGCCACCTTCAACGACCCCGACGGACCCCGCCGCCTGGAGAAGCTGTCCCAGTCCACCCGCCGCCGCCTGGCCTTCGTCGAGCTCCACTCGCCTTCCGACGAGGCGGCGGAGCGCAAAGCCGTGCGCTGCAACGTCCAGTCCACCGTCTACGAGCAGCTCGGTCTGGCCACCCGGGCCAGCGACCTCGGCGGCCAGATCGAGAACACCCTCTTCCGCTTCGTCCGCCTCACCCGCAGCTACCGCGACATCGGCACCGCCCCCCTGGTGACCATCCTGGCCGACGTCCAGGTCGAAACCCAGATGGGGCTGGAGGCCTGGAAGACCCTGGACGAGGCGATCTCGACCAACATCATCCCGCTGCTGGGCGGCCTCGAGTCCGGTGTGCTGCGGATCATCGGCAACCTGGCCGCCAACACCCCGGAGCGCATCCACGCCTATCTGGCCAGCAACCTCCCCAAGCGCTACGCCGACGAGGGTTTCCGCCAGCAACTCCAGAGCTATCTCGAGTTCCTGCTGCGCACCAGCCGCTATCGCCGCGACGACCTCCATGAGGACATCGAGGAGCTGGTCGAGCTCGTCTCCACCGGCATCCCCCAGGGCGAGGTCCAGACCCTGGTCCGTGCCCTGGAGCTGCGCGAGGGCAACCTGGGCACCACTCTGCTGCCCGCCGTGAAGCTGGGTTCGACCCTCTTCGAGACCATCCGCGGGCTCACCAAGCTGATCAACGTCGCCCAGGGAAGACGCTAGGAGATCATGGCTATTCGCTGGCGTATCGAACGTTACGAGAACCTGCCCTCCACCAACGACATCGCCCGCCGCGTCGGACGGGCGGGAGCGCCGGAGGGCCTGGTCGTTGTCGCCCGCAGCCAGTTGAACGGCCGGGGCCGCCGGGGAGACACCTGGTACAGTCCGCTGGGCGGCCTGTGGTTCAGCCTCCTGCTGCGCCCGGACCTGCCCGCCGTCGAGAACGACCTCTACGCCCAGTACGCCGCCGTGGCCCTCTACGAACCCCTCGCCAGGCACCTGAACGTCCAGATCAAGCCCCCCAACGACCTCTACTGCAGCGGGCGAAAGTTCGCCGGGATTCTCGTCGAAACCGAGGTGCGAGGCTCGAAGAGCTCCTTCGCGGTCATCGGCATCGGTGTCAACGTCAACTTCGACCGCCGCCAACTGCCCGATGACGTGCAGGATCGCGCAACGACGATGTTCACCGAGTCCGGCCGCGTCTTCGCCCTCGAGAAGCTTCTCGACGAGCTGCTGGACTCCCTGGCCGAGCACTACGAGCTGCTGCTCCGCGATCCCCTGGAGATCCGCGACGAGTATCTGGCCCTGGTCACCGCCCATCCCGAGCCGCTCTAGCGCCCACCCGACTTCCCCCGATACCGCCGCTCCAGACCTTGCAGTCGCCACCTTCCTTTCCGGCCGCCCTTAAAGGGCAGCGTAAGGCCCGGTTTGTCATTCGTATCCGACCGCATGCCAAGCCGGCGGGCTGTCAGTTCGTGACCTCCGGCTCAACCCGATGCCATTTACAGTCAGGCGCGTGATCGGGGTGACGGCATCGGCAACGCTGGTTCGAAAGAGAACGACCAACGACAGCCCCGCTGTCTCCGCAGGTCTGCTCCCGTCACCTGCTTAGATATCAACATTTCGCTCAAGGTAAACTCTTTGGACTTATCAGCTCCCGGGCGCTCTTCACCCCTAAGGCAACCAGCCGGACGACAGCCGTCATTCACTCCTCCACATCCCGGTCATCGAGCGTAGCACCAGGGCCGGCGCAACCCGTAGCCGCAAGCCCAGTCCCGGCTTTGGCACGTTTCTTGCTATGCGTGAACGGCGCCCCGGAGCCCGCGCGGGCCCGACTACCGC
>WJMB01000131.1 GCA_014728185.1 Candidatus Coatesiibacteriota bacterium | reverse complement strand
GTCGCGCAGCTTCTCCGCGGAGGACTCCAGCTCGTCGATGCGCTCCTGGTGGCCCTCCCAGTGGTGGCGGGACATCAACGCCTGGTAGGTGCGGATCTCCTCGCCCAGGCGCTTGTGATGCTCGACCTTGCGCACCTCGCGTCTGAGCGAGCGCAGGCGGACGGCGATCTCGTCGAGCCGTTCGGCCAGGCGCAACTGCTGGGCCTCGACGTCTTCAAGCTTGCGCCGGGCCTCGGCGCGGTGCCGCTTGTAGCGGCCGATGCCCGCCGCCTCGTCGAAGATCAGCCGTCGTTCCCGGGGGTCCTTGGAGAGGATCTGGTCGACCTGGGCCTGCTCGATGAGCGAGTAGGCCTTGGTGCCGATGCCGGTGTCGGTCAGCAGCCCGGTGATGTCCTTGAGCCGGCAGGGGCGCTGGTTGAGCAGGTAGGCCGACTCGCCGGAGCGGAACAGGCGCCGGGTGATCTGCACCTCGTCGTAGGGCGAGTCGAGGACGTGGCCCTCGTTAGAGAGCAGCAGCGAGACCTCGGCCATCCCCAGGGGCTTGCGCTCGGCGGCCCCGGAGAAGATGACGTCGGCCATCTGGTTGCCGCGCAGGCTCCTGGGGCTCTGCTCGCCCAGGCACCAGCGCACGGCGTCGGAGATGTTGGTCTTGCCGCAGCCGTTGGGGCCGACGATGGCCGTCATCCCCTCGCGCAGGTCCAGCTCGAGGGGATCGGGGAAGCTCTTGAAGCCGGCGATGTAGATCTTCTTCAGGAACAAAGGGGCCTCGGACTGCTGATGGATGGACTGGCCGCACCGGCGCCCCGCGGCGTCGATGCGACGACGGAACCGGTGGCGATCCGGCGTTTTTATCGTGGATGGTCCGGCGCTGCACGGGCGAAGGGCGATTATACCCCAGGGGGCCGACGGAGGCAAAGACCGCAGTTCGGCAAGCCGCCTCCCTGACAATCCATCGCCTTCAACCCATCGCCTTGTCAGGCGGTATCTTTTATGCAATCATGACGGCGAGTTGTCGAGCTCTTGACAGTACAATTATCACGGGGTCGCATCCAGCTCTCTGAATTAACGAAGGGAAACCGATTGATGAAACGCACCGTCCTGCTGCTCTGCCTGCCGGCCCTCGCCCTCGCCGCGGGGGAGGTTCCGCTCCAGGAGGCCTGGCCCGGAGCGCCCTACGCCGATCCCCTCTGGGCCGAGATGGAGGCCAAGGGGACGGCCGCCCTGCGCGGCGCCGTCGACTACGAACTCCCCGCCGCCGACTACGACCAGCAGCACCTGGACCTGGACCTGGAGTTGGCCTACAACGGACCCAACGACGGCTACCTGGAGGGAACGGCAACCTGGACCATCGAGAGCACCACCAACGGTCTGGACGAGATCGTGATGGAGCTCGACGATCTGACGGTCAATTCCGTCGGCGGCGACGCCGATTCCTTCAACCACGCCGGCAACACCCTGACCCTCTATCTCGACGGCTCCTTCGACGACGGCGAACAGTTCGACGTCTCGATCATCTACGAGGGCGAACCCACCGCCGGGATGTACTTCGACAGCGACAACGGCGGGCTGATCCACACCTTCACCGAGCCCTACGACTCCAGCCACTGGTTCCCCTGCTACGACTCACCCGACGACCGCTTCACCTGCGACCAGCATTACACGGTGCGTGACGACTGGCTGGTGTCCTCCAACGGCGACGACCTGCCCACGGTGGTCGACAACGGCGACGGCACCAAGACCTTCAGCTGGAGCCTCTCCTACGAAATGCCGACCTACCTGGTGGCCATGGCGGCCTCGGACTACGCCTTCTTCACCGACTACTTCAACCTCGGATCGGGCAACCAGCCCGTCCACAACTGGGTCTATCAGGATCATCTGGCCGAGGCCGAGGAGGACCTGGGAATCACCCCGGACATGGTCGAGTTCTGCTCCACTATCTTCACCGACTACAAGTACCCGCGCTACGGCCACATGATCACCGAGATCGGCGGGGCGATGGAGCACACCACCACGACCTCCATGAGCTCCGGGGCGATCAGCGGTTACCACCACTGGGACAGCGTCGTGGTCCACGAGCTGGGCCACCAGTGGTTCGGCGACTGGATCACCTGCGAGACCTGGCCCGACATCTGGCTCAACGAGGGCTTCGCCAGCTACACCGAGGGGCTCTGGGCCGAGCACATCAACGGCGAGGTCGGTCTGCGCAGCACGATGCAGCAGTTCCGCAGCTGGTACTTCTCCGAGGACGCCTCCTGGCGCTATCCGGTGTACGATCCCGACCGCCTCTTCGGCACCACGGTCTACAAGAAGGGCGCCTGGGTGCTGCACATGCTGCGCCGCCGAGGTGACGACGCGACCTTCTTCGCCATGCTCCAGGACTACGTCGACGCCTACCCCAAGGGCACCGTGCTGACCAGCGAGTTCATCGACATCGCCGAGGACTACTACGGCGGCGACGGCTCCCTGGACCAGTTCTTCTGGCAGTGGCTCTACATGGCCGGTTACCCGGAATACGAGATGACGGTCTGGAATGAAGATACAGCCAACGGGTATCTCTGCCACATCGAGCTGGAACAGATCCAGTCCACCGCCGACGATACCCCGGAGGTTTTCGTCACCCCGGTGGAGCTGCGCCTGAACACAGCTTCGGGCTACACCGACGTGGTCTTCGACAACGACCTGCGCCAGGACTCCCAGTCCTTCAGTGTCGACGGCCCGGTGACCAACGTCATCTTCGATCCCGAGTGCTGGCTGCTTTACAAGCTGCAGTACTCCGACGCCCCAGTGGTCACCCTGGGCTCTCGCGCCACCGAGGACGGTGTGTTGATCGAATGGCGGGCCGAGGGCGAGGTCGCCGGGGTCGAGCTCTTCCGTGAAGACGGCCTGGCCGCGACCAAGCTCCACGAGAACGCCCTGGACGGCGAGGGCGCCTTCCTGGACCGCCCCGACGCCCCCGGCGTCTATCGCTACCGCCTGGTGGTCACCGGGTCGGACGGCGAGCGGGCGAGCTTCGAAACCGGTGAGGTCGAATGGCGCGAGAACGTCGCCCCGCTGGCCCTCTCGGCCCCCTGGCCCAACCCGACTCCCGACGTGTTCAGCGTCGAGTTCAACCTGCCCGCCGCCGGGGAGGTCGAGCTGGCGGCCTACGACCTGGCCGGCCGTCGGGTGGGCACCCTGGCCTCGGGCGGGCTGACCGCCGGACGGCACCAGATCGAATGGTCCGCCGCCGAGCTGCCCGACGGCGTCTATCTGCTGCGCCTGGAGACCGCCGCCGGTTCGCGCACCGGCCGGGTGGTCAAGAGCTCGCGCTAGGCTTTATCCCCGACGGCTCAACTGCTACAATGGGCGACGGTTGGACCGTCGCCCATTTCCGATCCCCCAGTCCATTCCTTTTCCGCCAACCCCGCCCTGTCCGAAGGATCAGCTTGACCCGACGCGCCCCCACCGACGACGAGCTGCGCCGCCTGCTGCCCACGGTGCAGAAGCCCGCCCGCTACACCGGCGGCGAGTACAACGCCTGGAACCGTGATCCCGGCGACCGGCTCAACGTCTGCTGGTGCTTCCCCGACCTCTACGAGATCGGCATGAGCCATCACGGCGGACGGCTGATCTACGACCGGCTCAACCGCCGCGACGACGCCTGCTGCGACCGGGCCTTCCTGCCCGCCGACGACATGGCCGCGCTGATGGAGCGTCGGGGCTGGAGCCTGTTCTCCCTGGAGCAGCGCCGACCCCTGGCAGACTTCGACGTCCTCGCCGTCACCCTCTCCTACGAGCTCTCCTTCAGCGGCCTGCTCTACCTGCTGGAGCTGGCCGGGCTGCCCCTCCAGGCCGCCGCCCGCCGTGCCGATCCCGGCCTGCCCCTGGTGCTGGCCGGGGGACCCGCGGTGCTCAACCCCGAGCCCGTCGCCCCCTTCGTCGACGCCTGCCTGATCGGTGAGAGCGAGGCCTTCTGGTCGGAACTCGTCGGCATCGTCACCCCGCTCAAAGGCGAAGCCGGGTTGGACAAGGCTGCCGTGATGGGGCGGCTGATCCCCCTGAGCGGTGTCTACGCCGCCGACGAGGTCCCGGTGGAGCCCGCCGACGACGACCGCTTGGTCCCGACCCCCTCCGCCGGCGCCGTCAACCGCCGCACCGCCGCGCTGGATCCTTACATCGAGCGACCCCTGGTGCCCGGGATGGACATCGTGCACGACCGGGTAAACATCGAGGTGATGCGGGGCTGCACGGGCGGTTGCCGCTTCTGCCAGGCCGGGACGACCTACCGCCCCGTGCGCTCGCTGAGCTCGGAGGCGGCCTTCGCCGAGCTCAAGCGCCAGCTCGAGCTCACCGGCTACGCCGAGGCCAACGTCTCCAGCCTCTCCTCGACGGACTGGCGCGGCCTGGCCGGTCTGGTGCGCCGGATCATGAGCGAGCTGCCGCCCAAGGAGCCCGTGGTCGGCTTCCCCAGCCTGCGGGTCTCCGAGACCGTCATCCGGTTGGAGAGCATGCTCTCCGGGCGACGCCGGGGCAGCCTGACCATCGCCCCCGAGGCCGGAAGCGAGCGCCTGCGCCGGGTCATCAACAAACCCGCCTTCACCAACGACGAGCTGGTCGAGCTCAGCTCCGCCGTCTTCGCCGCCGAGTTCGCCACCCTCAAGCTCTACTTCATGTTCGGCCTGCCCGGCGAGACCGACGACGACCTGCGCGAGCTGATCGAGCTGGCCAAGCGCTGCGCCACGCAGGCCGGGGCAAAACAGAAGGTCAACGTGGCCCTCTCGCCCTTCATCCCCAAGCCCCACACCCCCTTCCAGTGGGCCGCCCAACCGCCGCTGGAGGAGTTGGAGCGACGGCTGGGCCTACTGTTGGACAACCTGCGCGCCCCGCGCCTCAAAGCCAAGTGGAACAGCCCGAAGATGGCCGTGGTCGAGGCCGCGCTGAGCCGGGGCGACCGGCGCGTCGCCGAGGCCCTCATCGAGGCCCGCCGTCGCGGCGCACGCTTCGAGGCCTGGGACGAGCACTTCGATCTCGACCGTTGGCGTAGCTGCTTCGCCGCCGCCGGGCTGGACCTCGAGGACTACGCGACGCGCGAGTACGCCGTCGACGAGCGCCTGGCCTGGGACGCCGTGGACAACCTCGTCACACGGCGATTCCTGGCCGAGGAGTACACGCACTCCCGCGAGGGCTCGGTCAGCCCGGACTGCCGCCGCACCGGCTGCAATGTTTGCGGAATCGAGCCCTCGAGCTGCGAGCACGGCGGTCTGGACGAGCTCGAGCGCGAGCTCCACCGCCTGGTGCTCTACCCCCCCGAGAACACCTTTCCGCCCAGCCAACTGCGCTTCCGCGTGCGCTTCGAGTTCGCCAAGACCTGGCCCGCCTCGATGCTCAGTCAGCTCGAGCTCAAGAAGGTGCTCATCCAGGCGGTGCGCCGGGCCGGCTACCGTCCCCGCCTCTCCTCGGGCTACAACCCCCAGCCCCGGCTGACCATCGCCCTGCCCCTGCCCGTCGGGGTCGAGAGCCGGGCCGAGGTCGCCGAGATCGAACTGAACACCTGGTTCGACTCAGCGGTCTTCCTCGATCGGATCAACGCCCTGCTCCCACCGGGACTGGCCGTCAACCGGGCCGTCGAACTCCCCGCCAAGGCTCCCAAGCTCTCCGCCGGCGCCCGGGTGGCCCGTTACCTGGCCCGTTGCCCCGAGGCCCCTGCGGAGCTGGACCGGCGCGTCGGCGAGCTGCTCAATCAGAGCGAGATCCGGGTCGAGCGCACCAAGAAAAGCAACAAGAAAAACACCAACAAGAACGAGACCCGGGAGGTCGAGGTCCGCTCCTCCCTGGTCGAGCTGCGCAGCCGGGGCGGTCTGCTCAGCTTCACCCTGGAGATCGAGCCCTCCGTGCCCGCCCTGCGGGTCGACGAGCTGATCGAACTGCTGGGCTTTCCGGCCGAACGGGCGCCCCTGGTCGAGCGCACCGCCGTGTTGGGGCGCGACACCCACGGCAAGCTCCACGATCTGTTCCACCCGACGTTGCTGGTCCCGCCGCGCAAGGGCGCCAAAAAACGCCGCCGCTGACCAACCACGTGCCGCCCGCGTCATCGGGCGAGTCCCGCTTTGGCACGTTTCTTGCAAAACCGTTTAACGGGAGAAGACCAAGGTGCGATCAACTGCCCCCGCGGCGGCGACGCGGGATCGCGGGGATAGCAAGAAACGTGCCAAAGCGGGACGTGCGCCGGCGGCCTGGAACGCTCGGTTCGCCGCGGTCGAAGGCCGGTTGGCTCTCCTTGGCCGCTTGTATGCTTGTGGTTTACGGGATGCGCCGGCGAGCCTCCGTGCCGGCGGGCGGCAAGGGCGGAGGTAACTCCAGTAATCACCAATGAAGTAGTGACAAAGGGGTTATCACTCGCTCTTAGACCCTGGTGTTGTGGAAAGCCGGAAAGCTGTCGATTACACCGGATAGGCTGGAAGCTTCAACTGACGAAGGACAGACTGTAAGCATACTGTTTGCTGGCTGAGCACATATCGCAACGAGTCGCCTTTATGAGCCGACATTTTACGTCGGGCAGTTATCAAGGGGCTTTCTTCCAGAGGCTATTCAACGGGTTTATTAAATGAGGCGATTATAAGTGACTCTTCTATGCAGCTCGGTATCTTCACAATAAACTGAACCAGCTATGTTAGCTATGATAGCTGCTAGAAGTTAATACTTCCTGATGCTTGCCTTTCTGTTGGCGGCAATTCGATCAAACGCCCGGCCGATACATGGGTTATACCGAGCCGCGGCGCTGTATCCCGTTTTGAAACTCCAGTACACGCCGTCATGATCCACCCCCCCCCACCCCGAGGAGTGAGACCAAGTGAACGAGGAGCTGGAGCGTTCCGCCGAGATCGCCGTCCGGGACTGTTTGGGAGTCAAGGCCGGTGAGCAGGTGTTGATCATCGTCGACGAACGGCAGCGAGAGCTGGGGCCGCCGCTCTACCGCGCCGCCCGCCGTGCCGGAGCCGAGGCGCTGCTGGTCGAGATGCCGTCTCGGGAGAACCACGGCGAGGAGCCGCCGCCGGTGATCGCGGCGGCGATGGCCGCCGCCGACGTCGTCTTCATGCCCACCAGCAAGAGCCTGAGCCACACCCGGGCCAGGCGGGAGGCCGGCGATCGCGGCGCCCGCATCGCCAGTATGCCGATGATCACCCCGGAGATCATGGCCCGAACGCTCAGCGCCGACTACCGGGCGATCGAT
>WJMB01000130.1 GCA_014728185.1 Candidatus Coatesiibacteriota bacterium | reverse complement strand
GCGTCGGCGTCCACCCACTCGATGTCCAGTCCCAGCGCGTCCATGATGATCATGGCCGCCTTCATCACGTCGTGGCCCACGTCGTCGCCGGGTATGCGGGCGATTCTGTATCCCATCTCACTCCCTGGTCCGGCCTCCCCGCGGAGGCGATAGTCAGAAGATGTTGATGAAGCGTAGGTTATCAGCGCGGGTCGCGTCGCTGTTCGCAAGGAGTCATTGTAGCATGACCGATGGAGTCGGGCAACCGTGCAGGGGAGAAGGTTACTGAAGGGTGGGGTGCAAAGGGATGGAGAACGGACTCGACCGTTTGTTAGCCGGAAAAACGACCGGGCGGAGGCCCGGTCGTTGGTTATAAAGCCTTGTTGCCACCAATTACTAATTCATCGCCTTGATTTGGCCCCAGGATGTGGACATGCCGCCGAGCAAACGATAACCGACCAGGTCGTACCAGGTGGTGAAGCGCCACTCGCCGTCGGAGCGATCCAGGCTGAAATTGCACATACCCTGGGCAGCGTAAATGATGTCATCGTCGGGATGGGTAACCCGGATTTCGTAAGCCACACCGTTGACGGTGCAGGTGTCGTCTTCGGGTTCGTCGAAGCCGTCGGGCATGGTCAGCGTCAGCTCGATGTTGTTGGCGCCGACGATGTCGAAGATATTGCCCGCCGCGTCCAGTTCGTCCTGCAAGCCCCAGCTTGGAGGCAGGCCGTGATCGACGTCCTGGGGATCGAAGTAGAAGATGAACTCGTCGGTGAAGACGCCCGCGTAGGCGTCGAGGTCGGCCAGATCCCAGCACTGCTCCAGGGTCAGGATCGCCCCTTCGACCGTCGTCAGGTCGGACTCGACCTGGTCCTCGGGCTCGGTGACGGTGTCGCAGCCGGCCAAGAGGACCGGGATCGCGAGCAGGCTGACGATGACAACTGTGGCTCTTGGGTTGCGCATGATTTCCCCCGGGGTGGGCGGTATGTTTGTTTGGGATTCAATCGGATAATCAGGTTGAGACGATTCTACTATGCAGCTTTCCGTCGGGCAAGGGGAGGTTGGGTTATCCCTTCGGATGCGGCCATTTCGATGTCTGAATAAGAAAAGGGGCCGCCGGGGCGGCCCCTGATTGTGACATTGCTTACGCGGCTTTTACGTGCCCAGTTGGTACTTGATCCCGCCCCAGGTGCAGCAGTCGCCGGCGAGGAAGGAGTACAGATCGATCCACTGGGTGAAGAACCACTCGTCGCCGCTGCGCTCGAGGGTGAGGTAGCAGGAGGCCTCGGCCTCGTAGGTGACGTCGTCGACGGTGACGCTGATCTGGTAGGCCAGGTTGTTCAGGTTGCAGGTGTCGCCGTCGGGTTCGGTGAAGTCGTCGGGCAGGGCCAGGGTCAGCTCGATATCGTCGGCGTCGGCGTTCTCGAAGATGACCGAGGCGGCGTCGAGCTCGGCCGCGCGGCCCCAGGATTCCGGCGCGCCGTCGATGATGTCGAGCTGGTCGAAGTAGAAGGTGAAGCCGTCGGCGAAAATCTTTTCGTAGGCTTCATAGTCGGCCTCCTCCCAGCTATCCACCAGGGCCTGGAAGGCGCCGGCGACGGTGGTCAGGTCGACCTTGACGCCGTCGTCATCGTCGTCGCCGTTGTTACAACCGGTGATTACCGACACAGTCAGTATGGCAAGTAATATCAATGCGAACCGTTTCACTTGCGCCTCCTTAGCGTAACAAGCCGAGATGATACTTGATGTGGCCCCAACTGGTCTCGTGAATACCGGCCAGGGCGGTTTCGCCGTGATCGTACCAGATGTCGATGAGCCACCTTTCGCCCCTGCGCACCAGGTCGAAGTCGGCGGTGCCCAGGGCCCGCCAGAGATCCTCGCCGTCATCGACGACCAGGAAATAGGCCACCTGGTCCAGGTGCAGCTCCGTCGCTTCGTCGTCGGGCTCGGTGAAGTCGTCGGGCGGGATCAGCTCCAGTTGAACATCTTCGTCGGTGAAGGTGTTGAAGAGTCCCCCGGCGGCGGTCAGTTCGTCTTCGAGGCTCCAGCTATTCGGGGTCGAGCCGTCGGTCGGATCGAAGTAGAAGGTGAACTCGTCGGTGAACAGCGGAGTGTAGCTTTCGATACTGTTCTGGTCCCAGGCCGACTCGATGGTCTCGATCAGTTCGGCCACCGTGGTGTTTTCATCGCCGGGGTCGCCGTCGATGGAGATGGGGTCGCAGGCTCCGAGGATGAGGATGAGGGACAGCGTCGCCCCGAGGACGGTGATGCTGCGGATCGAGGGTAGAGGCGGCGGGCGTTTTCGCGTCATCTGTCCTGACCTCTGACCTGACCTCTGACCGGACCTAGTGCCGGATTGGGTTGAAGAGTCGTATCCCTGATTAGAAGCTGATCAGAATCGCCGTTGGCCCGTCGTCGCCGGAAGCTTGTCGGTTCCGCCCCTGCATCGGCTGGAAGCTCTCAGGAGCTACAGTTGTCGGCGCTGTTTGGGCGCTGATCCTGTAAGCCTGTCCAGGCCGAGGGTCTCGACCGGGAAGCGCGGCCCGGGATCCCGGCCCGGCGGAGGGGGGGAGTGGGATTCCCGCAAACCCCTGGAGCAAACGGGGAGGTTTCCGGAAGGGCGCTGCTGTTTCGGGGCTGGTTCCAGCGGGCGGGAACGGGGTGTCAAAACGCAACGGTTAGCGCCGGGTCTGCGCTCACTCTGACCGGGTCGAGGCGGGAGCGTCACTCCCAGAATGTTACAAGAAACCCCGGCTGTCAAGGTCTCTCGCCGATGGATTCAGTGGCTTTATCAACGCTCTACTCGAAGCGGTGGTAGTCCAGGCGCAGCTTGTCGAAGAGCGGATCGGCGGGTGGTGTCAGTGTGGCCCAGGCGGTCAGCAGCCAGCCCGCGCCGTCGCGGCGCATCTCGAGCAGCAGCTCGCCCTGCTCGCGCCGGTAGCCCTCGTCGGTGGTCAGCCGCAGGTCGTAAAGCACCCCGGCGAGGGCGAAGTGCCGGGCGTCCACGGCGGGAGGCTCGTAGTCGGCGGGTTCGTCCAGGGTCAACAGCAGTCCGGCGGAGCCGATGTCGGCGAAGAGGGCGTCGATTGCGGCGGTCTCCTCGGCGTAGCCCCAGCGGGGCAGGGGTCCGTCGCCTTCCCGGAAGCGGTACTCGAAGGCGGCCTCATCGAGCAGGGCGGCGTAGTCGGCGGGCGCCGCCGCGCTCCAGGCGTACTCGAGGCGGTCGAGCAGGCGGGTCGGCGTGGCCGTCGGGTGGTCCGTTTCCGGCGGGGTGCTGAAGAAGTCGCAGGACGCGGCGAGGCCGCAGAGCGTCGCCAAGCAGAGCATCGCCATGAGAAACAGCGGCACCGGACGAAAGACGTGGCTGTCAGGGCGTCGAGGCGACATGGCCCTCGGTGTGTTCCAGCTTGAACGTGCCCCAGGTGGTGCCGCCGATCTCGTAGGGCACCACGTCCCACCACTCGGCCAGCAGCCAGCGCTCCTCGTCGCCGTCATCGCGGCGGACCAGACGCAGATTGAAGCCGCCGTCGGCGACGCGCTCCCCGTCGCCGTAATCGATCACCAGCTCGTAGCCGATCTCGTAGACACTCAGCTCGTCGGCGTCGGGGTGGTACTCGACGAAGTCCCACTGCTGGTCCAGCTCCAGCTCGACGTGACGGGCCTCGGCGAAGAGCCCGCCCACGGCGTCCAGCTCGTCCTCGTAGCTCCAGGTGTCGGCCCGCGGCGGAGCGTCGACGTCGTCGTCGAAGTGGAAGGTGAACTCGTTGGGTGCCAGGAGCTCGCCGTACTCGCCGATATCCCGGGCCTCCCAGGCCGCCTCGAAGGCCTCGAGGAACTCGATCAGGGGTTCGGGGTTCTGCTCGCTCTCCCGGGCGCAGCCCGCGAGGAGCGACAGCACGGCCAGAGCGATACCAATGCCGGGGCGGGGATATCTGGTCATCGACTTCCTCGCAAAGTACATTGAAGGGACGCTGGGAAGGTTAATCCGAGGGGACATCGGCGTAAAGTTCGTGTTCGGTCAGCACGGCGGACCAGCCTTCCCGCTCCGCCCAGCGGCGGGACTCGGCGACGGGGCCCAGCTCCGGGGCCAGGGTGAGCTCCCAGCTTTGCTGAAAGCCGTCCTCGTCGGCTTCATCCTCGATGAAGCCGAGCAGCAGGCAGTCGGCGAACTCACCGGCCGGGGTGGTGACCGCGCCGGCCTCCGTGACGCTGGCGCTCCAGCCGTCGCACTTCCAGGTGTCGCCGGCCTCGAGGGGAAGCTGGATCACGAAGGGCAGCTCCTCCCAGGTTCCCAGATTGTTGTAGAACTCGAGGACCCGCAGGCTGTCGCCGTCGCGGCGCAGGTACTGGTACATCACCCGGTGGCTGGGGTCGTCGAAGACGTAGAGCTCTCCATCGGCCGGCGGGCCCCACCTGTCGGGCTCCCAGCCCGTGGAGCCGACCGCGCGGTGGGCCGTCTCGACGCTGACGGCGTCCAGGATGTTGTAGGTTAGCTCGTAGACGAAATCGGCGTCGTCCAGGGGCAGGTAGTCCCGGGCCGCGACGACGGCGGTGATAACCGTGATGAGAATCAGGACCCGCCTAGCGGTTGTCATATTTGAAAGCCCCCCAGCTCTGCTGCAGACCAGCGGTGACGGGATAGTACTCGTCCCAGCACTCGACGATGCGCCAATCGCCGTCGATACGCTCGATGGTCAGGTTGATCCGTCCCTGGGCGACGATCAACTCGGCGTCGCTCACCAGGCGCAGGTCGTAGTCGATATTGTTCAGCGTCGCCGTATCCTCTTCGGGCTCTTCGATGTCGGTGTCTTCGAGGCTGAACTGAAACGAGGCCGGATCGATGGTGGTGAAGAGGGAGGCCGCCGCGTCCAGCTCCGCCTCGAGGTCCCAGCTCTCGGGCAGCCCGGCGTCGACGTCGTCGTCATCGAAGTGGAAGGTGAAGCCGGTGTCCTCGTCGAAGAGGCCGCCGTAGCTCTCCAGGTCCAGGTGGTCGTAGGTCGTCTCCAGGGCGGCGATCAGCGAGTCCGCCGTCGGGTAGTCGACCTCGTCCGTCGTATCGGTCGGCTCGCCGCAGCCGGTGATCAGCAGCAGAGCCGCCGTCAGGGCCAGGGTCTTGATCAGGGCCTTTAGCATGGATTGTTCCTCCCGAATCCTTCGAAACCCCGTACTCGGTTCGACTCGGCCTCCCCGCCGCCGGTCCCTAGGTTTCATCCTCTGTTGTGTCGACTGCGTCCTCGGTCTGGTTCTCCTCGAGCTCGCTCTCGATCTCGGCCTCCAGGCCGCTGAAGGTCTCCTCGAGGCTCTCGGCCATCTCCTCGAAGGCGGCCTCCATCTCGGGCACGGCGTTCATGAAGCCCTCGATGAACCCCGCGCCGAACTCGACGGCGATCTCGCCGAAGTTGTAGCCCAGCTTGGCGAAGGCCTCGCCGAAGGCCCGGCCCCAGTCCTCCCAGTCCTCGCCCAGCTCGTCCTTGATCAGCTCGCCAACGCGGCGCTGGCGCTCCGGGTCCTTCTCCAGCTCCTTCGAGTAGCGGTCGTAGAGCTCCGGCGAAACGTCGTGGCTCTCGTAGACGGCGTCGGCCTCGGGGCCGATGAAGCCGGCGCGCACCAGCTCCACCGTCATTTCGGCGTAGGTCTCCTCGCTGAGTTCGGGTTCCTCGTCGCAGGCCCCGACGAGGAGCAGGCCAGCCAGCGCGGCGGCCGCCGCGATCCGGGTTACGGGTTTCATCACCGCCCCCTGGGTTGAGGTTTGCTTCGCATTTTGACTTCCACCCCCCTAGTATACTAGAGAAAAGCCCCGCCGTCAGGGGCGGGGTTCAATACGGCATCATAGAGTCGGGCGCCGGGGATTGAAAACCCCGCCTTTCTTCCAACAGATCTAGGCGTCGATCCGTCCGTTGAGGTCGATCATCTCCAGGGCCGACATCGCGGCCTCAGCGCCCTTGTTGCCCGCCTTGGTCCCGGCGCGTTCGATGGCCTGCTCGATGGTGTCGGTGGTCAGCACGCCGAAGATGACCGGCTTGGCGGCGTTCAGGC
>WJMB01000129.1 GCA_014728185.1 Candidatus Coatesiibacteriota bacterium | reverse complement strand
GTTTTCTGTTTGTGGCAGGTTAAGCGGGGTTCCACATTTCTATTATGCACGGTCTGACTCCTCGGTACTCATAAAGAAACTGCTTGGCGCCACTGGCTTCGATGAAGATGTATCGATCCCAAGTAGCCTAATAACATGCATCTATAACGAGTATGCGCCGAGAGGATAGAGCTGAGGACTTATCTATCTTCAATTTTGCCTTGTATCAGCCGCTTTTTACGACGTAGGTCGGTGTTTCGAGTTGAAACTATCTGGTCCGGGTTCGTGTTTGATGCCTAGTCAAAATGCGGCGGCTGCAAGGGGCCTGCTCGGTGGATAACCTGCCCTGCATAGTAGCCGGCAAAGAGCGACCACCCGATTGCCACACGAATCATAACTACATCATTATCAAGCAATAAGGCTGCAGATACCAGTATCGGGATCAAGGTCGGATGCACCCGAACTGCGAACACCTGCTCGGTGAACCTCTCAATATCGGCGCTGATTATGTCCAATCACGTTCCATGATGCCTCAGCCTGATTTGGTACAAGACAGTTACATGACGCCTAACAGATCATTGCTGTCTCTCCTCGGCACGACTGGACAGGTGCTTAATCCCAACCGCAGAGGCACCTGCACCCTTCTGTACGTTGACTCCCAGGCAGGATAACTAGGAGCATCCCGCCCGACCGCCGCCATTCGCGCCGTCCGATATGATACCCGAGCGAGCCTGGGGCGACCTTACAGTGCAAGTTAAGCCGTTGCGAAGCAGGCAGCGGGTGGAATACGAGCAAAACCCTTGACAGGCGTGTCTCTTTTTGATACATATCAACTTGTCACTATCTTGGAGATATACAAATGGCCCAACACAACAAGACCAAGTACGCGATTATGGCCCTGCTCTCCGAAGCGCCGCGCACGGGCTATGATATCAAGAAGGCCCTCGAGGCCAACGAGATCTACTTCTGGAGCGAATCCTACGGCCAGATCTATCCCATCCTGCACAAGCTGGCCAAGGAGGGCCTGGCCGAGAAGCGTAAGGCGTCCACGGAGCGCCACCCCAACCGCACCGTCTACGAGCTGACCCCCAGTGGTCGCACCGAGCTGGTGGAATGGCTCAAGCGACCGGCGGGGACCATCCCCCTGCGCATCGAGCTGCTGCTCAAGCTGCGCTACGGCCACCTGATCGACCCGGCCAACTGCCTCAAGCTCATCGAGGACTACCGCCAAGGCCAGGTCGATGATATCGAGCGCCTGGAGCGCCAGTTAGACAAACACTCCGGCGACGACATCCGCGACGCCTACGCCCGGATGACCCTGCGTTACGGCATCGCCCTCAAGCGGGCCCTGGTCGAGTGGTGCCGCGGCACGGTGGACGAACTCGAAGCCCTGGCCGAGAGCGGAGCCGCCGAATCGGTAAAGGGCGGCGGCGGGGCGCCCGATGGAGGTTTCTCGTGCGGTGTAACCCTTTTGCAACTCTAACGCTGCTGCTGCCCCTGACGGCCTCCGCCACGGACGCTCCCGCCCTGGAGGCCCAACGCGCCGCCGAGGCCCCCGTCCTCGACGGCGTTTTGGATGACGCCTGCTGGACCGAGGCCGACTGGTTCGCCGGCTTCACCCAGCGCGACCCCGACCCCGGTGCTCCCTCGACGGAGCTGACCCGGACCGCCTTCGTCTACGACGACAAGACCCTCTACGTGGCCTTCGACTGCCGCGACTCCGAGCCCGGCGCGATCATCGCCCGCCTCTCCCGCCGCGACACCGGAGTGGGCACCGACGACAACGTCGATATCTACCTCTCGCCCGGCGGCGACGGCCGTCTGCTCTACTACTTCAGCACCAACCCGGCCGGGGTCAAGCTGGACCAGCTCTACACCAACCGCGCCCAGTGGGGCTCCGGACAGTGGGACGGTCACTGGGACGTGGCCACGGTCCGTACCGACGAGGGCTGGAGCGCCGAGTTCGCCCTGCCCTTCTCCAATTTCCAGTTCGACGCCGGATCCGGCGGTGATTGGATCTTCAACGCCGGTCGCGTGGTACGGCGCAAGCACGAGGAGACCTACCTGGCCCCGCTGCCCTACACGGCCAACATGTTCTACACAGAGTACGCGGCGACGCTGAGCGGGATCGACGGGGTGGCCGACAGCCTCGGCCTGGAGCTGGCCCCCTACGCCAAGGCCGACTACCGCGACTACCCGCAACTGACCGGCGACGACGCCGAGAACCTCGACGCCCTGGGCGGTCTGGTGCTGGACTTCGACATCAGCCGCAGCCTCAACCTGGCCGGCGCCGTGCTGCCCGACTACGCCGAGATCGACCTGGACCCCGACCAATACGTCATCGGCCGCGACCAGGTCTATCTCTCCGAGACCCGGCCCTTCTTCCTGGAGAACGCCAACTTCTTCTCCACCAGCTACTTCAGCGTCTTCCATTCCCGGCGCATCGGCAAGCGCCTCTTCGATTCCCGGGGCCTCTACACCGACTCGGAGATCATCGCCGGGGGACGCCTGACCGGCAAACGCGGACCCGTCGGCTATGGCGCCTTCTACGCCCACACCGGCGAAGCCGTCACCGACCTGGCCGCCGAGCCTGAGACTGACTGGGGTGTCCTGCGGCTGACCCACGATCTGACCCCGGGGGGCTACCTGGGCCTGGCCGGAACCACCCGGCTGACGCGGCCCGTGGAAACCGCCGCCGGGGAGCGCCTGCCCGGCTACGACTACGCCTCCTACGCCCTGGATTTCGACCTCTACTTCGGCGACGGCGGCGCCTGGAACCTGGCCGGGATGGCCGTGGGCAGCCACGACGGACGCAACACCGACAACGCCTTCGCCGATCACCACGCCGTTGGTGCCGAGGTCGATTACACCGGCGGGGTCTTTGACGCCGGAATCAACTATGAGCACTTCACCGCCGGTTTCGACCTCGACCAGACCGGCTACATGTGGACCTCGGGCCTCGGCCTGCGCAACGTCGATCTCGACGGGCGGCTGCGTTTCAACCTGGGCTCGGCCTCCCTGCTGCGCAGCTTCTGGGTCTTCGGTCGGGCCAACCTGAACTGGGACTGGGGCTGGGCGCCGGCGATGCAGGAGTACGGCCTGGAACTCTCCAGCATGACCAACGGCGGCTGGCTCTTCGGCCTCGAGGGCGGCTACGGCCGCGACTGGCTCTTCCCGGAGACGGGTTTCCAGGATTACCACTACGTCGTGCCCTGGTTCAACACCCCCTACAGCGGAATCGTCAGCGCCCATCTCCACGGCCTTTACGGCGAGCTGATCGACTTCTCCACAGGCGCCGTGGGCGATCTCTTCTCCGGCTATCTGAACCTCACCCTGCGTCCGGTATCCGCCCTGAGCCTGAGCGCCGAGTTGGACCTCTACGACTGGAGCTTCGCCGAGGACGCCGCCGATTACGCCGGGGAGACCGTCGAGGACTACGACGTGCTGATCTGGACCGCCACCGCCAACTATCTCTTCACCCGGGAGTTCTACCTGCGCCTGTTCTCCCAGGGCTCTAGCCGAAACGACATCTACACCTTCCGCGCCTTGGCCGCCTGGGAGTACCTGCCCGATTCCAACCTCTACCTGGCCTACGAGCAATGGCGCGAGGACACCCCCGCGGCCTTCGAGCTGATCAACCAGGGCCTGTTTCTGAAGATGGATTACCTGCTGCAGTTCTGAGCAGTACCTGAAGGAATCAACTAGTCGTTGTTGTCGAACTCGGAACGGCCGCTCGGACGGCCGTTCGCTATTCCGGAAAGGGCGTCTCTTCCGAGCGACACGAAAGCCGGGGTTGAGCGTGAGCGCAAACCCGTGCCGGGTATGCTAAACTATT
>WJMB01000128.1 GCA_014728185.1 Candidatus Coatesiibacteriota bacterium | reverse complement strand
CTGATCGATCGCGGCCTGATCCTGCGCAGCCGGGGGCACTGGACGGCCCAGCGTGAGATCCGCGCCATCGACCTGCCCGACACCATCGAGGACGTGTTGCGCAGCCGCCTGGACAGCCTGCCCGAAAACGGTCGCCGCGTCATCCAGACCGCCGCCGTCGTCGGCGAGGTCTTCTGGCGGCGCATCGTGGCCGCGCTGATGCGGCTCTCCGTCGACGGCGAGCTGCATGACCTGGAGCGGCGCGAGCTGATTACCCGGCGGCTGGACTCCCTCTTCGCCGATGACCTCGAGTACATCTTCAAGCACAACCTGCTCCACCAGACCGCCTACCGGGGCATCCTCAGGCGGGTGCGCCGGGAGATGCACCACAAGACCGCCCGCTGGGTCGAGGAGCACTACACCGAGCACCTCGAATCCTATTTCTCCCTGGTGGCCCATCACTACGCCGCCGCCGGTGAGGATGACCGGGCCGCCGGGTACTATCTGCGCGCCGGAAAATACGCCGCCTCGATCTACGCCAACGAGGAGGCTCTCGACTTCCTGACCCGGGTCGTCGAGTTGACCGACGATCCCACCCCGCGCTATCAAGCGCTGCTGCGCGCCGGGCGGGTGCTGACCGACACCGGCCGCATCGACAAGGCCCTGGAGCGCTACGCCGCGGCCCTCGAATACGCCGGCGACGACGTCGAGCGGGCCGAGGTCCACGAGCACATCGGCAACGCCCACCAGGCGGCCAGCCGTTACCCCGAGGCCCGGGAGGAGTACCGCACCGCCGAGGCGCTGCTGCGCGAGTTGCCCGTCAGCCTGCCCCAGGTCCGCGTTCGCCTGAGCCGCGGCTGGCTCAAATACCTGGAGGGCGACTACACCGTTGCAATGGAGCTGGTCGAGGAGGCCCGGATCATCTACGACATGCTGGAGCGCGACGACGCCGAAGCCGAGACTATCCTGGCCCGACTCTACAGCGTCCATTCCGCCGTCATCGACGAGCTCGGCGATCTCGAGGCCTCCCGGGAGTATAACGCCAAGACCCTGGCCCTCTACGAGAAGCACGGCAACCTGGGCGGTATCCTGACCACCCTCAATAACATCGGCGCCGGCGAGTACGTCGACGGCAACTTCGACATTGCCCTCGATTATCTCAACAGGTCCTTCGAGATGGGCGGGCGCTGCGGCGACCGCTTCGGGCAAGCCGTCAACTGCTGCAACCTGGGATTCGCCTACGCCAGCCTCGACGACTACGCCGAGGCCCGGCGCTGGTTCGAACGCTACCTCGAGTTCAACGCCCAGATCGACAACCGCCTGGGCGACGGCTACGCCCACGACGGGCTGGGCCGGGTGGCCGAGGAGCTGGGCGATCTCGCCGCCGCCGAGGAGCACTACCGCCTGGCCCTGGAGATCTTCGCCGAGCTGGGTGCGCGCTCCAACCTGATCGAGGCCCGGTTGGACCTGGCGCGCTTCTTGGCCCTCTGCGGTCGCGAGCGGGAGGCCTGGAGCGAACTCGACGACCTCTACAGTGATGCCGCCGAGGACGACCTGGCGCGGACCGAGCTCCAGGTCCTGGCGCAGATCGCCCGAAGGCGTCCGCTGAGCGATCACGAACGCCGGCGCCTGGTGGACGCCGTGGAACGTGCCGACGAGCTCTTCCACAAGCTGCCCTACGCCACCGAGCGCCTGGAGACCGCCGGGCTGCTCAGCCGCCTCTACGAGCTGCTGGGCGAGCGGACAAAATCCCGCGAGTACGCCTCCAGCGCCACGAAGCTCTTCGAGCGAATCTCCGGAGGTATCGCCGATGAAAGCCGTCGCCGCGGTTTCGAACGCCGCCTGCGCCGGTTGGGCCTGCTGCCGGAGGTCTAGGTTTCCGTTCAGACACAGGGCCATAATGCAAGCACCGCCTGGTCGTACCCGTTAAAGGATCGCTCAGGCGGCTTCTGGACTAGTTGTGGGTACCCATTCTATCTGGGTGCCCCTCATCTCGAGGCTCTCCGGATCGTTAAGCGCACTAACCATTCCTTGACGTCTACCTTAAAGACCGACGCGGAAGAGGAGTAGACCGCCAACGGGCTCGTCCGGAGCTTCCTGTGTTACCCCAGCCTACAGCGAAATGAACGACGAATGGAAGACGCCGGCTTTGGACGGCGTTATCGCAGTCGCGCATCCAGGGCGCCCGATCGTCCGGCGGCAAGTGGAGGGAATTATGCCAGGCAACTACATAGTTTGATTATATTCTTCTATCTACTACGCAGTATTATTTAACATCATTTAACATCATTTAACATCGTTTAACATCATTACACTTGGGTGCATGCTAGATAAAATAGGCATCATGTAACCTGATCGGACCAAAGCAGGGCCGATATTGAAAGGTTTTTCGAGCAGGCATTCGCTATTCCGGGGGGTCAGACTCCGATCCCGATACTAGTATACAAATCATTACCGCTTGATAATGATGCAGCTATGGGTCGAGCGGCAATCGGGTGGTCGTTCTTGGCCGGCAAGTATACAGGGCTGGCTATCAACCAGGCAGGCCCCTTGTCGTCGCCGCTTTATAGCTACTTGAAAGTGGCAGAAATGTCTTCTGCTACACGTTTAAAAACCAGCAGAATACAATTAACCCGGTCCAACAGGTCATACGATCTCTAAAACGTTTATACTTGTTCAGCGTTCCTTGAATATGGCAAACATAGCCTGCGGTACTAAAAAAGACCAGCTAACTGCTTGTCTGTTAATGCCATCCAGTACCCCTGCGCCTTACCTGCTTGAGTAACCCTTGGCCATCCACCGATCCCGGCGCGGGAGCAACTATCCGGTATAACGGAAAACGGGGTTCGACCAGCCAGGTCGTTCCCCGTTTCTCATAGGACAGTGGACACATGATTGCGGGCTGATACCCCCGGAGTAGCAGCCTCATGGATCAATCCGTCGAGTGTTTGGGCGATGCTTGCATGATCGGCAATTGCAATGTCCACTCACCGGAGATAACCGCCGATTGATGATGAGGCCCACAGTCAGCGTGATTGGGGCGTAGAGCCGCGGTCACCCAGATCCCCATCAGCCGCTTAAGGTTCCGGGAAAGCAAGCCGATGCCGTCGGGCGGCGCAGTCCGGTAGGGGTGTTACCGGGAGTAGGGCCGCACTTCGATTGTTTCCGGATCGATCGTCAACAAGATGTCTCCGGGACCGGTATCCCAGAGCCCCAGCCTCTCCTCGGGGACGATCGGGCTGATGTAGCCGTAACGCCGGGGCGGAAAGGGAAGCAGGGGGATGCCGTAATCGATCAGACGGAAACCGTGGACGTGGAAGATCGAATAGGAAGCTCTTGATGAAGGCTCTTCGACCAGCAGGAGCAAGCTCTCGTGTTCCATCCGCCGGTGATAAGGCTCGAGCTGTTCGAGGAGCTTCTCGGCATCCTCGCCGTTGCGCCGGAGAAGACCGGCCTTGCTGATCAGACCGGCCAGGTTGACGCCCAGCAGCAGAGCCAGAGCGGCGTAGAGGATTAGTCTTCGCCGTTTTTTCAGGCGGGCGGCCAGAGCGTCCAGACCGATCGCCCCGATCAGGGCGCTTGCGGGCAGGGCGGCGTAGGCGTAGAGTTCGCTGATGTGCTTGAGAAAGAGCAATGGTGAAACGGCGGCGCAGAGCAGCAGGGCCAGCACCCCCACCGTGCCGCGACGTGGAGAACGTCGCAGGCCGATCGCGATCATCGTGACGAGGATCGCCGAGAGTGTCGCGGCGCTCAGGGGCGTCAGCCACCCGCCCGTTTGAAGAGCGAAAGAGACCGCCGCGGTGGAGACCGGGCTGATCACGCCGATGAAGACCTTGGCCGGGTTGAGCAGCAGGTTGGCGCCGAGGGCGAACTGGACGTTGAGTACCGTGCGCTCGATGACCCCGGAGCGCAACAGGAAGTAGGCCCCGGTGACGAGCAGGGGCGCCAAGGGGAGCCAGGCCGTCCTACGGCGAGCTTCGGGATGCTTCAGGTAGTGGACGGCGATCAGGACAAGCTGAGCCGGCGCGAAGCCCAGGGCGTTTTCGCGGCAGAGGAGGGCGGCGAACAGGGCGAGGGCGGAACTGATCGTCAGCAGCAGCCGACGTCCGGCGTTGGGCGCCTTCCATAACGCCAGGTAGAGCAGATAGACCGAGCCCCAACCGGCCAGGGTGAAGGCCAGTTGGGGGAAGGTGTCCAGGGAGAGGACCGGATGGGCGACCAGTTGGGAGCCCAGGGTCCAGAGTCCGGCGATTACCGCTGCGCGCTCTCCCAGCTCCAGGCGCAGCGCCGCCCGGTAGACCAGCAGCCCCAGGCCCAGATGCAGCAGCAGATGTGTGATGTGCACCGGCCAGGAGGCCGTGCCCCAGAGGTACTGGATGTTGTTGGTAAAGACCAGCAGCAGCGGCCGGTAGTAGTTGGGGCTGTAGGGGTGGTGCTGGCTGAGGAAGCGGAAAAAACCGGGTCGGGGATCGTCCTGCTGGATCAGGTAGTCGTCGCCGAAGGGTTTTAGCGGGAGCTGGATCAGCAAGAGGACGAGAACGAGCAGCAGGCCGATCAGGCCCGCCAAGCGCCAGGCTCGTTTATCAGACCGTGACTCCGGTTGGGTGCCGGGCATTCGTCCCCTCGTCGATAGCTGACGGGCGGCCCATCGGCGCCGCCCGTCGCTCCTTCGTCAATTGACCGCCCCTGAGCCCGATCGGGCCGCTTCGTCGACTATTCCGCGCCGGTTGGAGCTAAAACTTCAGGGTGTAACTGACACGGTGAACGTAACCCAGGGGCTCGCGTGGGATCAGGGCGTAGTCCAGCGAGCCGTATATCAAGCCGGAGAGCGAGTCCAGGCCGATGCCCAGGCAGACGCCGCTCCAGGAGTCGTGGTCGTCGAGGATGCGGTACCCGGCGCGGATCGCCACTCCCTCGACGGCCCACCACTCGATGCCCACATTACCCACCAGGGTGTTGTCGAGGCGGTAGGCCACATCGCCCGTGAAAGTCAGCGTCTGGCGCAGGATGCTGGAGCCCAGGCCCAGGCGAAGCCCCATCGGCATGGGATCGCCGGTGCCCAGGAAGTCTACGTTGGGACCCAGGTTCTCGGCCACCAGGCCGATGCGCAGGGCGTTGTACTTGGTGTGGTAGAGCAGGCCCAGGTCGCCGGCGAAGCCGTGGCCGACCTCGGTGTCGTATTTCTGGAAGACGTAGCGGCCGCTGAGGCCCAGGGAGAAGCCGCCGCCGAAGTCCAGGGCCAGGGCGCCCCCGGCGGTGCCCAGGCCGACCCAGTACTCGCCCTCGGGATCGCCGTAGCTGTTGCGCCGGGTCTGCGAGGTGTAGACCATGTTGAGGTCGAAGCCGAAGGAGAGGAAGCTGCTTGCCTCCTGAGCGTAGCCGATCCAGCCGTGGTGGACGTCGGCGAGGATGTTGGCGTAGAAGCTGCCCAGCTCGGTCTTGACCACTTGGCTCAACCCCGCCGGGTTGGCCTGCAGGGCGAAGACGTCGTCGGAGATAGCGGTGTAGGCCCCGGCCAGGGCCATGGGACGGGCGCCGACGCCCAGGTTGAGGAAATCGGCCCCCGAGGTCCCGGGACCACCGCCCTGGGCGGCGGCCAGGACGGGGAGCAGCAGCAGCAGCGTCAGGGTTCTCTTCGGGCTGCTCAGCTGGTTGTTCAACGGGTTGTTCATCGTCTTCACCGAGTCCTCTGCAGGTTGCCGGGCGGTTGGTATTCAAGGGCGGTGGAATCATCCAGCGTTTCTGAACCGGCCAAGGGTTCCTGATTGCCAAGCAGCAGTGTGCCAAGCTGGAATATGTGGTTTCAATATAATTCGGTATCAAGAAACCGGTTCGGACATAATCAGGACCGATATTGAGAGGTTCACCGAGCAGGTGTTCGCAGTTCGGGTGCATCCGACCTTGATCCCGATACTGGTATCTGCAGCCTTATTGCTTGATAATGATGCAGTTATGAGTCGTGTGGCAATCGGATGATCGTTGATTGCAAGCCACCAGGCAGGGTCGTTATCCACCGGGCAGGCCCCTTGCAGCCGCCGCATTTTGACTAGGCATCAAACACGAACCCGGACCAGATAGTTTCAACTCGAAACACCGACCTACGTCGTAAAAAGCGGCTGATACGAGGCAAAATCGAAGATAGATAAGTCCTCAGCTCTATCCTCTCGGCGCATACTCGTTATAGATGCAT
>WJMB01000127.1 GCA_014728185.1 Candidatus Coatesiibacteriota bacterium | reverse complement strand
TGTTTCCAAACAGCTGGTTTAGCTGATACGCAAACCTCTTTGGCCCGTCGAGCTGAAGGCCCTCATGTGGTAGTTGTGGGCACACCCGTTCTAAATGCCGCTGTTTTTAGGTTTCGACGTAGGTTCAGCTTCAGGTGATAATCCCTTGGCATATCGATCTGGAGCCCTTCGTGAGGTGGTTGTCGGCCCTTCCGCTCTAGGTGCGGATTATCGTCCCTTCAACGTCGGTTCAGTTTCAGGTGATAATCCTTAGAGAAGAACAGTTCGGCAAGCCGCTACCAATCAGTCCGATCTGGTCCGATCACGTTCCATGATGCCTGTTATTACTCCAGCGCTAAAAGGCAGCCGGCCCTTTGACAAACCTTGCTGTCGAGCCAAAACAGCCTGTTTATCAATTGCGATTATCACCGGACAAGAACGGTACCGCTGAGAGCTATCGGGAGAGAAAACCTTCAGGTAATCAGCCTTGTGAAAGGTGTCGATGCGTGGAGGCGGGATAGCGCTACAGGTGAAAACAAACTCTATCCTTACTCTTGCGGTGTCTCGTCAACGAAGGGGTTGGGGCGCCCACCGAGGCGGCGACGGTAGTCCTTGATCTCATCGAGCAGTGTGGTGATCCGCCGGTTGACACGGCGGTAGGCCGCGGCCCGGGCGACCTCCTCGACCAGGGCCGAGCTGAAGCGGGCCGAGAGCTCATGCCAGGAGAGGCCCTCGGTGCGCCGCTCGACATCGTACTCGGCCAGACGGGCGGCGGAGCCCTCGTCGATGCCGCCGGCGAGCAGCATGCGCAGCCGCTGCTCCGGACCGAGCACCACCACGAAAGCCAGGTCGCGCTCGTACTGGTCGTCGACGAACCGAGGCTCCGGTGGATCGACCAACAGCTCCTCGGCCTCGAGGAGCAGCGCGGCCTCCAGCTCCGCCAGGCGCTCGGCCTCGAGGCGGGCGGCATTCTCGGCCTCCGGAGACTCGGGCACCAGGCGGCGGGCGGCCAGCAGGCACTCCAGGGGCCGCTTCTCCAGCTCCCGGCGCAGGCGGACCTGGGCGGCGGTCAGCTTCTCGACCAGGATGGGGTAGGCCGCCTTCTCGACCCGCAGGACCAGGGCCGCCTCCTCGTAGGTGTCGGCGTAGGCCAGGCAGCGCAGGGCCTGCTCGCCGTCTTCGGGTCGGCAGGCCGTCATCGCCGCCGTCAGACAAACAGCGGCGATGATCAGGGCTGTTCGCGGGCGGTGTCGCATGCTTTTAGTATATAACAGGCGACGGTCGGGCGAAAGCCGACCGCCGCAAGCCGGTGCTACAGCGAGAAGCGGTAACCGGGTTACGGAAGCCCGTGCGCCTCGTCCAAGACCAAACGCAGTCGTCGGGCCGCTTCGCGGACGGTGGCGGCGTCGTAGACCGGGCTGAAGGGCAGACTGAGCAGCTCGCGACCGAGGCGCTCGGCGATGGGGAAGTCGCCCGGTCCCGTGCCCAGGGTCCGGCGATAGTAGCTCATCAGGTGCAGGGGGTGGAAGTGGACGGCCGCGGCGACGTTCAGGCGCCGCAGACCGGCGGCGAGCTCGTCGCGGGTCAGCGGGCACTCCCCCTCGACGACGCGGACGGCATAGAGATGCCAGGCGTGCTCATCGCCGGAGTCGGCGGCGGGACGGGGCGGAAGGACGATGCCGGGCAAGCCGTCCAGAGCCTCGTCGTAGGCGGCGGCCAGCTCCAGGCGGCGATGTCGGTTGACATCCAGTTTGTCGAGCTGGACGAGACCCAGGGCGGCGGCCAGGTCCGTGGTGTTGTACTTGTAACCCAGGGCGGTGATGTCGTAGCCCGGGACGCCGTCGGCGGCGTAGCGGTTCCAGGCGTCGCGGTCCATGCCGTGCAGGCGCAGCAACCGCGCGGTGGCCGCCCAGTCCTCCCGGGAGGTCACCAGCATCCCGCCTTCGCCCGTGGTCAGGTTCTTGGTGGCGTAAAAGCTGTAGGCGGTGGCATCGCCCAGGGTGCCCACCCGCCGCCCGCCGCTGCGGGCCTCCACGGCGTGGGCGGCGTCGTCGATCAGCGCCGCGCCGCGTTCCCGACAGAGCGCCGCCAGCTCGGCCAGCTCCAATGGATAACCGCCCAGGTGCACCGGCAGCAGCGCCGTCGTCCGCGGGGTGATCGCCGCCGCCGCCGTCGCCGGCGTCAGGTTGCCCGTCCGTGGATCAACCTCGGCGAAGACCGGTTTCGCCCCGCACTGGAAGATCACCTCTCCCGCCGCCGCGAAGGTCAGCGGGCTGGTGACCACCTCGTCCCCGGGTCCGACCCCGGCGCAGACCAGCGCCAGGTGCAGCGCCGCCGTGCCGCTGGAGACGGCTACGGCGTGGGGAGCGCCCACCCAGTCCGCGAAGCGCTCCTCGAACTCCCGGGTCCGGGGGCCGTGGGTCAGCCAGCCCGAGCGCAAGACCTCGACCACGGCGGCGGCCTCGGCCTCGCCGACGTCGGGCGGCGCGAAATCGATGGGCGGCAGCTCGGTCATCGGATCACCTTCAACAACGGCTCGGCCAACAGATCGCGGGAATCCCTCACCCGATTGACGGCCATCTCGAAGTACTCCGGGTCGATCTCGACACCGCGATCATTGCGTCCGGTCTTTATGGCGGCCGCCGCCGTCGTTCCGGTGCCCAGGAAGGGATCGAGGACGGTATCGCCGTGGAAGGAAAACATCCGCACCAGGCGGTCCGCCAGACTCAAGGGGAAGGGCGCGGGGTGCAGCCTGGTCGACTCACCGCCCAGGCGCCAGATCTGCTGGAACCAGTGGTTGAAGTTCTCCCGCTGGATCATGCTCAGGCGGCGCTGCTGCTGCGTGGGTTTGCGGTAGCCGCCGGGCTTGCGCTGCATCAGGATGAACTCGATGTCGTTCTTGATGATGGCGTTGGGCTCGTAAGGCTTGCCGAGGAAACGACCGCCGCCCTCGACCTCGGTGGCGGCGTTGGCGATTTTATGCCAGATGATGGGGTTGAGATTGTCGAAACCGAGCTTGCGACAGCGTACCGAGATATCGGAATGCAGGGGCATCACCAGGTGTCGGCCGTGCTACGCCGCGAAAGACAGACATCGCCGACCACGCAACAGAGGCGGCCGCCGGGAACCAGCACACGGTGGCAGTGGCGCCAAACCCGATCCAGCTCGTCCAGAAACTCCTCGTAGTCCTCGACGTGACCCAGTTGCTCCACTGAATCATTGTAACGCTTCAGTGTCCAGTAG
>WJMB01000126.1 GCA_014728185.1 Candidatus Coatesiibacteriota bacterium | reverse complement strand
GCTGCTGGCCCTCTCGATACAGGGCTTCATCAACATGTTCATCGTCGGCCTCAACACCTCGATCCTGCCCCTCTACACCACCAACCATATCGGCCTGAGCGAGTCCGAGTCCGCCTTCGGCTTCGTCTTCATCTCCATCTCGACCATCCTCTTCGTCTACCCCGCCGGACGCTTCGGCGAGCGTCTGGGGCGCAAGTACGTCATGACCACGGGGATGATCATCACTGGCGCTGCGCTCTTCCTGATGCCCTTCGCCACTCACGTGGGTACCTACTACGTCTCGATGATCATCAACGGCGTGGGCGTGGCCCTCATCCTGCCCACCTGGATGAGCATGATTCTCGACCAGATCCCCAGCGGCAACCGGGCAACCATCCTGGGCGGCGTGGGCACCATCACCAGCTTCGGCCTGGTCGTCGGGCCTATAGCGGCCACAGCCCTCTACGAATCCGTCGGCCCGGGCTCGCCCTTTGGTATTGCCGGCGTGCTGATCTGCCTAAACGCCGTCTTCATCGCCTTCGTCTTCCGCTACCACTTCGAGAAGCACCGCAGTCGCCGGGCCGAATACCGCAGCGCCTATTACATCGACCAAACGCGCTAGGCGACCGGTGGCGTCCGGCGCGGCGGCTTTGGCACGTTTCTTGCGGAGTGCGACGTCGGACCGGACGATATGCCGCCCCGCCCTGCTGCAAGAAACGTGCCAAAGCCGCCGCCGGGGACATCCACCGACCGGCCGACCGCTTGACAAAGCCCCTTGGGCGTGCTAGTCTACCCCGGCGTTTGCGAGAAATGTCCAGCGGTTCTGAACCGCTTCTTGGATTGGACGTTGAGGGTATTCGACGAAGAAATGCGGGAGCAACCATGAGCAACCGATGCGAGATCTGCGGCAAGGGCACAACGGCGGGACATAACGTCAGCCACTCGATCCGCCGCACCAAGCGTGTTTTCAAGCCCAACCTCTTCAAGGTCCGCGCCGTGATCGACGGCCGTCCCAAGCGGATCAAGGTCTGCGCGTCCTGCCTGCGCGCCGGCAAGGTCACCAAGCCGGTGAGCTAGAGCGGACAGCGCTCTGATCACAATAAAGCGCCCCTCGGGGGCGCTTTTGGTATGGCGTGTGCACGCTCTGGTTATCCGGGATCAGCGCTCGACGACCACCCGGCGGATCAGGCAGACGCCGCGGGCAACGCCGGAGCAGTCCCAAGTCGTTTCATGGCGTCCGGCGGTGATTTCATCCTCGATGAGGACCGACACCCGGCGCCCGGCCAGGTCGTACACGCCGAGGGTGACGTTCTGCGCCTCGGGCAGCGCAAAGCTCAGTGTAACGCCGCCCGAGGCCTGGTTGGGCCAGGGAACGTCCAGGGTCAGGACGTGCTTGGGATCGGGGTAGACCACGGGCTCCGTGGGGCCGAATGTTTCAGTACGGCCTGCGCTGTCCGTTGCTTCAAGCCAATAGACGTAGCTCCCGCCGGGGGTGACGTCCATGTCCAGCCAGCGGGTGGTCCCGCCGGGCAGGGAGCCGCTGACGGCGACGGGGTCGCTTTCTCCGCGCAGCACGCGGACACTGGCCGGGGTGTCGCCGGTGACGGACCAGGAGAGCAGGAGGCCGTTGGAGGTGGGGAGGGCTTTGATGGCGATATCGCCAATGGCCCAGTCCGGGGCGGTGGTGACTGTACATGATCTCACCGTCTTCAGAACAATAATATGATATGCATTATTTATCAAAATTATCTAGTTTAAGTGAGGTGAAATGACAAGTTAACACTAGTGTCATCAACAGTTTCGATTTCCCATTCGTTATTATGCTGTATATTATAGAGGATGTTTATCATAGCAGTAGCTAATATGTGGTCTATCAAATGAGTCCAGTTTAATTGATGGATACCATCCAGCATCAGTCGAGTCCACAATTTCAGTGTCCCAGAGCGAGCCATTCCAGTATGTGTAAGCAATATCCATATTTATTGCATGGCTAAAAGCTATATGGGGGTTATTAGAGCTATCCAGAGCTATTGAAGTGAACCATATGCATTCACCACTTGAATCCACAACTTCAATATCCCGGCGGTTGCCAGTCCAATGGGCAAATTTAAGATGGCCTTGAGAGATGTCTGTATACGATATATGCGGGTTACCAAAGGTATCCAGTGCAATAGAAGGATGAAATCCAACACGGCCTTCGTCATCAACCTTCTCGATTTCCCAATTCGATCTGTTCCAGGCTGCATATTTAAGGTCTTATGTAGTTCGTGAAAAATATGCAATGTGAGGATAATTGTTACTCTCAACGGCAATTGAAGTATATTCGCCTATATCACCGCTTGAATCTACAGTAACAGATCCAGTTGTCGTGTAATATTTAAAATTTCTATTGCCAATAAGATAATAATAAGTAAGAATATTATTATGAGTGAAAGGTGTTAGAGAGCTAGACCAACCCACAGCGCCTTCTGATTTCAATATTGTCGTTATCCAATCTGAGCCGTTCCACCTGGCGTACATAAGGGCAGCGTTGTGGATCTCTAAGTATGAAATGTGGGGTTTATTAGTTGAATCCAAATCCAGTGATAGATGCCTACCGGTATCAGGCCCTGTATCTACGGTCTCGATATGCTAATCATCGGCGGTCGCCATTAACACGAATGGTACAAGCACAAGCCCGAAAGCCAGACGTTTCATCAATCCTCCACTGGGTACCGCCAATGTCACATTGCTCAGTGTATACAGCACCCTTACCGACCTCCGGCAAGGGTGCCTGTCACATTCCAACTATAAAGCTATAGAAACTACCCGAACAGCTCGGGGACCGTTTGACCCGCCGGGGCGAAGAGCGAGGCGTCGCAGCGTTCGGTCAGCGGCGTCGGTTCGAGGTTGATTTCGACCAGGCAGGCCCCGGCTTTGCGGGCCACCAGAGGGATCAGCGCCGCCGGGTGAACCTCGCACGAGGTGCCCACGACGAGCATTACGTCGCAGGCCTCGGCGGCTCGGAAGGCGCTGTCGAGGAGCAGCGGGTCGAGTTGCTCGCCGAACCAGACCACGTCGGGGCGCAGCAGGTCGTCGCAGCCGGGGCACTTGGGCGGCGGGGCGTCCTCGGCGGGCACGCGACGGGCGGTGTAGTCGGCGGTGCGGTCGACGCGGTGGCGGCAGCGCACGCACTTCTCGCGCCAGATGTTGCCGTGGATCTCGAGGGGGTCGGCCAGACCGGCGATTGTATGCAGACCGTCGATATTCTGGGTGATGACGATGAGTTCGCGCTCGGGGTTTACGGCGGCTGCGGCCAGGGCCCGGTGGGCCGGGTTGGGCTTGCAGTCCAACAGGGCGCGGCGGCGGTTGCGGTACCAGCCCCAGACCAGGGCCGGGTCGCGATCGAAGGCCTCGAGGGTCGCCAGGTCCTGGGCGCGGAAGTTCTTCCAGAGTCCCCCGGTGCCCCGGTAGGTGGGCACGCCGCTCTCGGCGCTGATCCCGGCGCCGGTGAGCACCACCACGCTTGCGGCGTCGGCGAGTCGGTGGCGGACCTCGTCGATACTCAGGCGGGATTTGGCAGGCATCAGGACTCCGCGGTAAAGGCGCTGTAACCGTACTGGGCCAGCACGGTGTTCTTGGCGCCGGTGGCGTCGTCGCGCCGCGGGCAGTCGCGGTTGTAGTGCAGGCCGCGGCTTTCGCGACGCAGCAGGGCGCTTTGCACGATCAACTGGCCGATGAGCAGGATGTTGGACAGCTCGATCAGATCGCGGCAGAAGAAGCCGCGCTGGCGCAGGGTGTCGGTGTGCTGGTTAAGGATGCGCAGGCGGTCGGCGGCCTGACGCAGGCGGTCGTCGGAGCGCACGATCCCCACGTAGTCCCACATCAACCGGCGGACCTCGTCCCAGTCGTGGTCCAGGGTGACCATCTCTTCGGGCTCGCGGACCTCGGGCGGCGTGAGGGGTCGGTAGTCGTCGGGGGGGGCTTCGAGATCGGCCAGGCGTTTTCCGACGTCGTCGGCGGCGGCGTGGGCGAAGGCCACGGCCTCGAGCAGCGAGTTCGAGGCCAGACGGTTGGCGCCGTGGACGCCGGTGAAGGCGCACTCTCCCAGAGCGTAGAGCCGGGGCAGGCTGGCCCGGCCGTGCAGGTCTGAAGCCACACCGCCGCAGAAGTAATGCGCCGCCGGGACCACCGGGAAGGGCTTTGTCACGATGTCGTAGCCGAGCTCCCTGGTTCGGGAAAGGATATGGGGGAAGCGCTCGGCCAAAACCTCGGCGCCCAGGTCGGTGGCGTCGAGGAGGACGTACTTGGCACCCGAGGCCTTCATCTCGGCGTCGATGGCCCGGGCGACGATGTCGCGGGGGGCCAGCTCGGCCCGCTCGTCGTAGCCGGGCATGAAACGCTCACCGGCGATGTTCAACAGCCGCGCCCCCTCGCCGCGCAGGGCCTCGGTGATCAGGAAGCTGCGCTCGAGGGGATGGTAGAGGCAGGTGGGGTGGAACTGCACGAACTCGAGGTTGACCACTCGGCAGCCGGCGCGGAAGGCCATGGCGATGCCGTCGCCGGTGGCCACCTCGGGGTTCGAGGTGTAGAGGTAGACCTTGCCGGCGCCGCCGGTGGCCAGCACCGTGACCTTGGCCAGGTAGCCGACGACCTCTCCCTCCTCGACGCTCCAGGCGCCGTAGCACTGGTTGCGTCCGTCGGGTCCCGGCCCGAGGATCAGCTCGTAGGCCAGGCTGTCGTCGTGGAGCTCGATGCGGGAGCCGGAGAGGCTCTCGATCAGCACGCGTTGGATCTCCCGGCCGGTGGCGTCGCCGGCGTGGATGATCCGCCGGGCGCTGTGACCGCCTTCGCGCCCCAGGTCCAGGCCGCCGTCGTCGTCGCGGGAGAATTCGGCGCCCAGCTCGATGAGCTCTTCGACCCGTTGCGGACCCTGGCGGACGATCATCTCGACGGCGTCGCGGTCGCAGAGCCCGGCACCGGCGTCCAGGGTGTCGGCGATGTGCCGCTCGAAGGAATCCGCCGGGTCCATCACCGCCGCGATGCCGCCCTGGGCCAGGCTGGTGCTGCCCCGGCTGGGGCCTTTCTTGGTCAGCACGACCACTCGGCCCTGCCCCTCGACCTTGCGGGCGAAGGAGAGGCCGGCGATGCCCGAGCCGATGATCAGGATGTCGCAGCGTCGCAGGGTCGTCACGATGTCCTCGGGTCTGGGGGCGGGCTTAGTGTAGTCCTTTAGGCCAGTTCTGTCAAAAGGTGGTTGAGGTGAAAACGTGGCAATCAACCCGCGGCGGCCATTACGATCCGTCGCGATTCAGCGGCGACCGTTCATCCTCCACCCGTAATCATCGTTAACACCCTGAACGGCGGCGGTGATTGATTGGCTGCTTGCCTTTCGAAGCGATTGGTTGAACGCGGCGGGCCGCAGGGGCCCAGACCCTCGGCTCCGCCCTACAGAGCGAGTTCGATCGGTTAATATAGGGACGGGATTATTAGGACCAGTTCCGCAACCTAAAGGCGTTTTTGCAAAACGGTCGGGACTAAAGTCCCGACCCTGCATTTATTCCTCCGCATCACCGCCGCGATTCGGCGGCGACCGTTCATCCTCTACCCGCACGGTCCATTGGCATTCTGCTGCATTTTGCAGGGAGAGATCGTAAGGCGGCTGCGCGGCTCTAGCCCTTCTTCTTTCTGTTCCGGCGACGGCCCTTGGGCACGTATTTCAACCAGCGCGGTCCACCCTCGTGGTTCTTCTTGTAGCGTTGCTTTGGCTTGCCGGTGCGCGAGACCGTCCCGGCCAGCACCAGGTCCATGCGCAACAGCGCCATGTCGACCTTGACCACCTGGACCTTGACGCGGTCGCCCAGGCGGAAGCGGCGGCCGTTGGTCTGGCCGACGAGCTGGTCCGGCGACTCCTCGAAGCGGTAGTAGTCGTCGTGGAGCTGGTTGACGGGCACGCGGCCCTCGACCAGCAGGCCGTCGAGCTCGACGAAGAAACCCTTGGGCAGCACCCCGGTGATCGTTCCGGCGTAGATATCACCCAGGTGCTTGGTGAGGTACTGGAGCTTCTTGTAGGTGACGCTCTCCCGCTCGGCCTCCTCGGCCAGCTCCTCGCGGCGGCTGGACTGCTCGGCTATCTCGGAAAGGGCGGCTTTGTCGTAGGGGTTGCGCTCGGTATGGTGCAGCGCGGTCAGTTGGCGGTGGACGATGAGGTCCGGGTAGCGGCGGATGGGGCTGGTGAAATGTGTGTAGCAGCCCGAGGCCAGACCGAAATGGCCGATGTTGCGTGGCGAGTAGACCGCCCGGGGCAGGCTGCGCAGCAGCATGTACTTGGCCAGGCGCTCGAGGGGCTGCCCGTCGACCTTGCGCACCAGTTGCATCATCCCTCGGGGCGAGGTGAGATCACCGGTGAAGCTGATACTGAGTTGGCGCAGCGCGGCGCCCAGCCGGGCCAGCTTCTTGGGGTCCGGCTTGTCGTGGACCCGGTAGATCGTCGGCCCCGGCGCGTCGGTGAGCACCTTGGCCACGGCCTCGTTGGCGGCCAGCATGAACTCCTCGATGAGCTGATGGGCGTGGAGGCGCTTCTTGGGCTTGATCTCGAGGGGCTCGCCGGTGGACGGGTCCAGGGTGATCTGGGCCTCGGGCTGATCGAGGTCGATGGCCCCGCGCTTGAGCCGACGCTTGCGCAGGATCCGCGCCAGATCGTTCATCAAGTGCAGCTTCTCCGTGAGCTCCTCGATCTCGGCGGCCGAGGTCCCGTGGGAGAACTCCTGCACGTGGGGGCTCTTCTTGCCGTCGATGAGGTCCTGGGCCAGCTCGTACCACAGGCGGTGCCGGCTTTCGATGGCTGTGGGCCGGGCCTCGACGGCGGTCACCTCACCCCGGGGGTCCATCTCCAGAAACACGCTGACCGTGCGCTTGAGCTCGTGGGGACGCAGCGAGCAGACGAAGTTGCTCAGTCGCTCCGGGAGCATGGGCAGCACGCGGTCGACCAGGTAGACGCTGGTGGCGCGGATGAAGGCCTCGTCGTCGAGCTCCGAGCCCGGCCGGACGTAATGGCTCACATCGGCGATGTGCACACCCAGGCGCCAACCCCCGTCTTTCTTCCTCTCGAGGCTGATGGCATCATCAAAGTCTTTGGCGTCGATGGGGTCGATGGTGACGATGTAGTCCTCGGAGAGGTTCTCGCGCCAGGTCCACTCGTCCTCGCCGATGTGGGGGTCGGCCTTCTCGGCCTCCTCGAGCACCGCGTCGGGGAACTCGTCGGGCAGCTCATGGCGGCGGACGATGGCCAGGATGTCCACGCCGGGATCGTCGGGATCGCCCAGGACCTCGCCGATGCGCCCCACGGGCACCTCGCGCGGCGTCTCCCACTCCTGCACCTCGGCCACCACGATCTCGCCGTGCTGGGCGCCGTTCCAAGCGTCGAAGGGCACGACAACGTCGACGTGGATCCGCCGGTCCAGGGGGTCCACGAAACCCACGTTGCCCCGCTGACGGAAGACGCCGACGATCGTCTCCCGGGCGCGCTCCAGCACCCGGATCACCTGGGCCTCGATACCCTCGCCCCGCGGGTTCCCCGTCACCCGGCCGACCACCCGGTCGCCGTGGATCGCCGTGTTGAAATGACCCCGCCCGACGTAGGCGTCGGTCATCTGCGGGTCCTCGGGGATGATGAAGGCGAAGCCGCGCTCGTTCCCCTTCAACCGGCCCACGATCAGACCCATCATCCGCGGCAGACCGTAGTTGCCGGCCTTGTTGCCGAAGAGCCGGCCCTCGGCCTCGAGCTCGTCCAGGGCATCCTGGACGTCGTCGACACCGGCGCCGAGCTTCTTGGCCAGCCGGGCCGCCGGCCAGGGCCGCTTCTGCGATTCGAAGTAGTCCAGGAGGCGCTGCTTAAGCAGCTCGATCTTGTCGGCGGGCATGGGCGCTGTGGGGGGGTGGTGCCGGCAGCGTCCTAAAACAGCCCCGGTCCGGGACCGGCGGCCTGTCGGGTCGCGGTGACGCTGTCCGGCGGTTGAGGTTTAGGCGGAGGCTTCAGTGGAATCGACGGTATCACGCGGAAGGGATGGGGTCAAGAAACCTATGAGCAAGTGAGCATTTTATCATCCATCATAGTAAGGTATTCATGCCGGATTTCATGTCTCTCATAATTTGGCTTAATATCAATTACTCTATCGATTAATTCATCCCCACAGAGATGATCATGT
>WJMB01000125.1 GCA_014728185.1 Candidatus Coatesiibacteriota bacterium | reverse complement strand
TGCCAACGCCGGGCGGGAGCAAGGTTGTCGCGCGAAGGGTTTGGCGGAGGTCGCTTGCGGTCGGCCTGCTAGAAGCTGAGCTCCAGGTCCAGGCCGGCCCACCAGCCGCCGTCGTCGTCGGGACCCAGCCGGGGAACCAGCTCGAGGTCTAGGGCGGAAGAGTTGCCCAGGTCTTCGTCGACCTCGAAATCCCATAGGTGAGCGTCGACGTAGGCGTCGAGCATGGAATAGACGATCACCAGGGCGGTGAGCCAGATGTAGGTCTCGTAGCGCACCCGGTGGTCCTCGTAGGCGGCGAAGTGATCATCGCGTTCCCGGCGCAGCTCGTCGGTCTCGGGAGAGTCCAGCCCGTCGGGGATCTCGATCTCCCTGCCGGCCTCGAGTTCGCGGCCGGCCTCGACGGCGTAATGGACGAGGTGATAGACGGTGAAGACCTCGCAGCCCAACAGCAGTGCGCCCTTGAGCCACTGTTCGTTGTAGAACTGACCCAGTCCGGCCAGGAGGCCGGAGCGCCATAGAGCACCGACGGGGTCGGGCTTCCAGGTGGCCGGAGTCTCGACGGCGGGCTCGGCGGTTTCTTCTGTAAGGGGGTCGTCCGTCTCGACCGTTTCCACGGCCTCATCCCCTCTTCGCTCGATGGTTTCCGAGGCAACCCCGGATTCTGGGTCCCCGCCGGCTTCGGGATCGGGGGGAGCGTCCTGGGCAAAGGCGGGGCGTCCGAGCAGGCAGAGCATGAGCATCCCCGTGGAGACCAGCCTTCGCCGCAGGCTTGTAACGTTGGAGCCGATGGGGGAACCTCGCACGGTCGGAGAACGGTATAGAAAAGAGCGCTCACGACGATGAGGAAATATCGATGGATTATACCCCTCCGCCGCTGTTAAGTCAAGGTATAAGTCAAGTATCCAAAGGATTTTATAGCAACAACAACCGACTTGTGAAGCGCTTTGGAGTCGGCCGTAGACAGGCCATGTTCGACAGGCCGGATTGACCGTGGAGCGCCCCGCCGTTATAATGCACCCGTTCAAGTCGACAGCAAGGTCGGCAGCAGGTTCGCCAGCGGGGGACGCCAACCGACTGCGACCAACCTTCCCAGTGAGGTTCGACATCCATGAGCGCCCATCACGCCAAGCCCGGCTTCTTCCGCCGCACCCTTCGCCGAATCGGTGAGTTCTTCAAGGGCCTGTTCCGCAGACCGGCCCCGCGGCGGGACCTCGAGGGCAACATCATCGAAAAGCCCCGGGCCTTCAGTTGGCACACCGCGATCATCATCGTCGTCGTCTCCAGTTTTTTCATCGGCGGCGTCGGTCTGGGACTGATCAGCGGCTTCTCCAAAGACCTGCCCAAGATCTCCGGCCTGTGGGATTTCGACAGCTACCTGCCCACCGAGGTCTACGACGCCAACGACCAGCTCATCGCCAGCTTTCTGGTCGAGCGCCGTTACGTCGTTCCGCTATCGGAAATGCCGGCGAACCTGCTCCAGGCCACCCTGGCCGTCGAGGATCAGCGCTTCTACGACCACTGGGGCGTCAACCTCTACCGCACCATGGAGGCCGCCGTCGTCGACATAATCGCCGGGGCCAAGATCCAGGGCGCCTCGACGATCACCCAGCAGCTCGCCCGCAACTATTTCCTGACCATGGAGAAGACCTACGTCAGGAAGATCCGCGAGGCCATCCTGGCCGTCCAGATCGAGAAGCGTTACTCCAAAGAAGAGATCCTCTACTTCTATCTCAACCAGATCTATTACGGACACGGCTGCTACGGCGTCGAGGCCGCCGCGCGCACCTTCTTCAACAAGCACGTGGGTGAGCTGACCCTGCCCGAGGCGGCGCTGTTGGCCGGTCTGCCCAAGAACCCCGGCGGCTTCTCGCCCTACCTCAATCCGGACCGGGCCAAGCGGCGCCGCAACACCGTGCTCTGGCTGATGGCCGAGACCGGGGTCATCACCGAGCAGGAGCGGGCCTGGGCGGCGGCCCAGCCCCTCGAGCTGGCCCAGCGCCGGCGCTCCGAGCAACTGGCCCCCTACTTCATCGAGTACATCCGCTCCGAACTGGAGCGCGAGTACGGCTCCAACGCCGTCTATCAGTCCGGGATGCAGGTCTACACCACCCTGGACCTCGGGATGCAGCGTATCGCAGAAAAGCACGTCGCCGCCGGGCTGGAGCGGGTCCAGCAACGCTGGAACTACCAACCCCGCCGCTACGACGACGGGCTGACCATCGACGAGCTCGAGCTGGGACAAATCCGCGAGGGCCGCGTTCTCGAACGCGACGACGAGTACGCCTATATCGATCTGGGCAACGACCTGGTCGGGCGCATCGACATCACTCCCCTCTACTGGCACTGGCCCAACCCCCCCGAGGTCGAAATCCAGGTGGGCTCGACCATCGCGGTCAAGGTCGTCAGTTTGGCCCGCTCGGCGGGACGGGTGGACCTAGCCCTCGAGAAGGAGCCCTACCCCCAGGCGGCCCTGGTGACCATCGACCCGCGAACCGGCTTCATCAAAGCCATGGTGGGCGGATCCGATTTCAACGAGAGCCAGTTCAACCGTGCCGTCTACGCCCGCCGCCAGCCCGGTTCGGCCTTCAAGGTCTTCGTCTACACCGCCGCCATCGACTCCGGTTACTCCGCCGCCGACGTGATGCTCGACAAACCCTTCGTCATCAACGCCGATGGCGTGGTCTGGGCGCCCCATAACTACTCGCTGGGCTACTCGGGCAAGCCGATGACCTTTCGCACCGCCATGGCGATGTCGATCAACCTTGTGGCCGCGCGGTTGATCCTGCAGATAGGCGTGGAGCCCGTGCGCGCCTACGCCCAGCGCATGGGGATCAACTCACCCATCGCCCACACCTACTCCATCGCCCTGGGCTCCTCCGAGGTCACCCCCCTCGAGATGGCCTCGGCCTTCGGCACCATTGCCACCCTGGGCATCCACGTCGAGCCCACGGCGATCCGCTACATTCTGGACCGCGACGGCAACACCATCAAGGAGGTCGTTCCCCGGGCCGAGGTCGCCCTGCGCAAGGAGACCGCGGCGATCATCCGCTCGATGATGCACGGCGTGACAACCCAGGGCACCGCCGGCCGCGCCACCCGAACCCTGGGACGAGACTGCGCCGGCAAGACCGGCACCACCAACAACGCCGAGGACTGCTGGTTCATCGGCTACGTGCCCCAGCTCTGCACCGCCGTCTGGGTCGGCTTCGACGACCACACCACCCTGGGCTACAACGCCACCGGCGAGTCCCACGCCGTCCCCCTGTGGAGCGACTACATGGCCGAGGTGCTCCAGGACTACCCTGAGGAGCCCTTCACCCTGCCCGAGGGGCTGCGACTGGTCCGCCACACCGTCTGCGCCGACACCGGCCTGTTGGCCACACCGGACTGCCCCCACAAAATCGCCGAGGACTTCATCGAGGGAACCGAGCCCCTCCAGTTCTGCGACCTGCACGGCTCGGGCTCCCGCGACTGGCTCACCGAGGACGCCACCGAGATCAGCGGCGGAGAGTCCGTCGAGTACATGTACCCGGAGGAAGAAAACTAGCGGCCCGCAGCGCACCCCCCCGCCGCACTCCCCTCCAACGTCCAGCCCCGGCCCGCGCGGCGTTGGCACGTTTCTTGCGGAAGGGATCGCTGATTTGTCCGACCCGCGCGCGAGGGCGCAAGAAACGTGCCAACGCCGCGCGGGCGTCGAGTCAATGACGCGGGAGATGATCCGGGGCGGCGGGGGGTGCGCGTCGTGGCGGTGATCCAGCGATAATCCGGCCGATCCGGGAGGAATCCGATGGAGCAGCGGAGCAGCGTCGCGGCGGCGGGAGTCATCCTGCTCAGCGCGGTCGTCGTCGGAGCCGCCGGAGCACCCGGCACCGCCGGTGTCGAGCGTGTTTCCTACGACCCCGAGGCGCGCAGCGTGACCATCACGGTGACGGCCGATCAGACGCCGGTCTGGAAAGACTTCGAGCTGACCGGCCCCCACCGGGTGGTATTGGACCTCGAGGCGGCGTCGTCCTTTCCGGGCAACAGCTTCGAAGCCCCCGTGGGCGACGGCCTGGTGGACCGCGTCCGCGCGGCACAGAATCAGCCCGATCCGCCGCTGACCCGGGTGGTGGTCGATCTGGCCTCCGGCGCCACCGGTTACGCGGTCAGCGTCTCCGGTGAGGCGCCCGACTATCTGATCACCCTCAGCCTGCACCCCCCCGAAGAGGTCAGGCTGGCCGAGGACCGGGCCGGTGAGATCGAATCAGTCTACACCGGCGAGATCGAGGTCGGCCCCGAGGCGGGAGGCGTGACCACCGAGCCCCCGGGCGAAGAGCTGGTCATTGCCGCGAGCCCCACGGCGGTGCGCGAGGCGCCCAGCGCGGCCTCCCGTCGGGTCAGCGAGGCCCTGGCCGGGGAGCGGGTGCGCCTGGCCGCCGAGCTCGAGGGCTGGAGCCTGGTCATCCTAGCCGAGCAAGACGAACTGGCCGGCTGGGTCCGCAACGATGAATTGGCCCCCGCCGGTTCCGTGGAGCGCGACGAGGGCGGCGTCCGGGCGGTACCCAACCCGCGCACGCCCCCATCCGGACTGCCCCAGACGCCCCAGCGCGGCAAGGCTCCGCTGCGCGCCGAGGCCAGCGAGGGCTCGGCGATCATCGCCCACCTGGGAGCCGGGACCGACTTCCGCACCTGGCGGCGCCGCGACGACTGGTACTTCATCGTTCTCGACGACGGCCGAGCCGGTTGGGTCAGCGAGCGCTACATCGCCCTGGGCGGCGTCGAGGACGGCGGCGAGCCCTGGCGACAGTCGATCATCGCCACCGCCGAGACCTACCTGGGCACGCCCTACGTTTGGGGCGGCACCTCGGAATCCGGCTTCGACTGTTCCGGGCTGGTCTGGCGCGTCTTCAAGCAGAACGGTATCGAGGTCCCGCGCACCACCGGTCCCCAGTACCGTGAGGGACGCAAGCTCAGCCGCGACGAGCTGCAACCCGGCGACCTGGTCTTCTTCTCCACCTACTCCGCCGGACCCAACCACGTAGGCATCTACGCCGGCGACGGCCGTTTCATCCAGGCCGAGAGCTCCCCGGCCGGTGTGCGCTACTCTGAACTCGATGGTGAATACTGGCGCGATCACATCTACGGCTTCACCCGCTGGACTCCATGAAACTCAGCCTGACAGACCAAGAACTATGGAAAAAGGTAGCCAAGCTGGCCTCCCTGGCCCTGCTTTGCCTGACCCTGGGTATCCTCTACGCCTTGCTTTTCTATCAGCAGAAGGCGCCATTGGCCCTCCTGATAACGGGTGTCGTATGTGGCGCCATCCTTGGGATCAGCTTCCTCGGTCACGTCCGGTTTCGGAAAATCTGGGGCACTGTCACTGTTTTTCTGCTGCCCATCGGGATGCTGTTCAGCTACAAAATAGCCAATTTCTATATCTCTGTAGGCACACTGGTTTTTATCGTCAATACCATCATTATCTTTGCCGATAATCTCATCCTGCAGAAAGACGCCCCCTCCTGTAAAAGCCACTACTCCAAACCCCTGGGCCTCCTGCTGGCCAGCCACGCCTTGTCGCTGTTCTTCGCCGTGGAGCCGCTCTGGGGCTTTATCGACCTTTCGATGCTCGCTCTTGCCGGGACGATGTACATCTACCTGCGCCGCTACTTCACCACCAAAGAGGAGATCGTCAAGCTGATCAAGACCTTCGCCATCGTTACGCTCTATATCTACTTCATCGCCATGATGGAATACGTCAGGCAGGGCAATTACAACATCACTCTCATTTCGTTCCAGGGCAACACGGCGCTGTCGGGCGAGAACTACCGTGTCAACGGCGCCTTCAGCAACCCCAACTCCTACGGCTTCTTCGCCGGGGCCTCCTCGCTGCTCTACGGCGGGATGTTCTTCTACTTCCGCAAGAAGAAGAACAAGCTCTGGACTCTGTTCTCCCTGCTCCTGTTCATTCTCGGAGGCATAACCCTCTTCTTCTCCTACTCCCGGGGTGCCTTCGTCGCCTATCTCAGCGGATTGCTATTCATGATCATGACCCTGCCCGTGGGCAGGCAACGAGTCATCATTTGGGTTTTCGCCTTGGCTGTCTTCGCCGCGGTGCTGGTTTACTTATTCGTTTACGCCGGCGAGGAGACCCGCCTGGCTTCGATCGCCGGTACCACCAGTATCACCCAACGCTTCTCAGAAGCCCAAAGCCCGGAACAACAAGCCAACCTGATAGCCTCGGTGGCCCGGCCGGCTCTATGGCTCATCGGTCTGGGGTTATGGACCAAGCAACCCATCTTCGGCATCGGCCACGGGATGACCGTTTTCCGCATAGGTCCCTACCTGCCGCTGGTCCTGCGACCTATTCATCACATTCTCTACCACTTCCACTCGATCTTCTTCAATACATTGTATGAAAAAGGGATCGTCGGCTTCGCCATGCTCATCTGGTTCCTGGTACGGCTGGTTGACATGGTTTTCGGAGGCATCCGCCATCGCGGAAAGTTCACCGGATTCGCCTCCATCGCCATGGGGGCCGTCTGGGTGCATCTCTTCGTACATTCGCTGGTCGACACCGTCTTCGCCGTCGGTAACCATTACGTCGAGGCCGGAATCTTCTTCTTCTTCGTCTTTATTCAGAGCTTCCTCGCCGATCAGGTACTCGCCCGCCGTAAACGTGAGAAAACAGAAACCGAGCAGGCCGCCGCCGCTTGAGTCGCGCTCTTGACATCGCCCCACCCAGCTTGCTAGCTTTGCACCACTCAATACTGGACTCCAGCGCCGGTCCCGCGCCGGCCGCTTTCAAATGGACCCGATGGAGACAGGCGGTTTTCACCGAAGTCCGCTCCGCGACCCGGGCCAACGAACCGCCCTCCGGGACCTCGGCGAAACCGGACTTCTCCCAACGACTCCGCCGAACGTCCGGCACGGAGGCGTTGGCACGTTTCTTGCGAAGTCGCACGCGGGTCTGTCCAGACGGCCGCCCCGCCCTGCTGCAAGAAACGTGCCAACGCCGGGCGGGCATGACGGGTTTCCTCCGGCCGGGTTTCGCCGAGGTTCCGGACGATCCTGCGGGGTGGCGGTGGCGCGAAAACACAACGTCATCATGAAACGTGTTCAAACTAAATCAGGCTGATTAGGAGCGGTTTGCCGGGCCGTTATCCCCTACCCGGAAATACTCCGTTTTGAACAAGCATTCATTAGCATGCCCTTATTACTTGTTATTTAGACATTTTGGAGTCAGTGCAATCTGCTGTCTGGGCACAAACAAGCGTGCTGATGTCAGGGTTCGTTATTGATCAGGCCCGTAACAGCCACCACATTGTTTACGAACTGCTTTGTAACAAGTATCTGAGAATCATTATTAGTATTATCAGTAGGTTACAATCATGATTCGGCACAGACAGGGTAGGCGAGCCCTTAGCTTTTAAAACTAGACGCCCCATAAAGACGCCCCAAACCACAACACCTGGATCGACGATGGCGAAACCCGGCAAGGCCTACAAAGAGACCCTCAACCTCCCGCGCACGGACTTCCCGATGCGCGCCGGTCTCCCCAAGAGCGAACCCGAGCGCCTGGCGCGCTGGGAGTCCAGCGACGTCTACGCGCGCATCCGCGAAGCCCGCGACGGAGCGGAGAAGTACATCCTCCACGACGGCCCGCCCTACGCCAACGGCGAGGTCCACGCGGGCACGGCGCTCAACAAGATTTTGAAGGACGTCATCGTCAAGTTCCAGACCCTGCGCGGCAAGGACGCTCCCTACGTTCCGGGCTGGGACTGCCACGGCCTGCCCATCGAGCACCGCGTAGCCAAGGAGCTGGGACCCAAACTCCGGGAGATGTCCACCGTCGAGATCCGCTCGGCCTGCCGGGAGTTCGCCCTGCGCTTCGTCGACAAGATGCGCGGTCAGTTCAAGCGTCTGGGGGTCTTCGGCCTCTGGGAGAAGCCCTATCTGACCCTGGACCGCGACTACGAGGCGGTGACCCTGGAATCCTTCCGGGCCTTGCTGGAGAAGGGTTATATCTACAAGGGGCTGCGCCCGGTCTACTGGTGCTCGACCTGCCGCACGGCCCTGGCCGACGCCGAGGTCGAGTACCACGATCACCAGAGCCACTCGATCTACGTGGCCTTCTCCGTCGAGGCCGACCCCGACGGCGTCTTCGACGGCGAGCTCGGCGGCGCCCGGGTGCCCATCTGGACAACCACCCCCTGGACCCTGCCCTCCAACGTGGCGGTGGCGGTGCATCCCGACTTCGAGTACCTGATCGTCCGTCGCGGCGGCGAGCGCTACCTGCTGGCTGCGGGCCTGGCCGAGCGGGTGTATTCCGAGCTGGGCTGGGAAGGGGCTCCCGAGGTCGTCAAGCGGATCAAGGGAAAGGACCTGCTCGGTCTGGTCTGCCGTCACCCCTTCATGGAGCGCGACAGCGTCTTCGTCCCCGCCGATTACGTCACCCTGGAGCAGGGCACGGGCCTGGTGCACACGGCCCCGGGTCACGGCGCCGAGGACTTCTACACGGGTCGAAAGCACGACCTGCCCATCGTCATGCCCGTCGACGACTCCGGACGCTTCACCGACGAGGTTCCGCTCTGGTCGGGGATGAGCGTGGACGAGGCCAACGGTCCGATCATCGATCACCTGGGCGAGCTGGGCGTGCTGCTCGGCGCCGACCGCGTCTCCCACTCCTATCCCCACTGCTGGCGCTGCAAACAACCGGTGATCTTCCGGGCCACCGAGCAGTGGTTCCTCGACGTCGATCACGAAGACCTGCGCCAGCGGGCGGTCGAGGCCGCCGAGGGGGTTAACTGGCTGCCCCGCTGGGGCGCTGAGCGGATGCGCGCTATGCTGGAGCAGCGCCCGGACTGGTGCCTTTCGCGTCAGCGCACCTGGGGGGTGCCCATCCCGGGACTGTACTGCGAGGAATGCGGCGAGCTGATCGCCGATGCGCGCATCGCCGCCCTGGCCCGGGACCTGGCCGCCGAGAAGGGCTGCGACGCCTGGTTCAGCGAGCCTATCGAGAGCCTGGTACCCCCTGGTCTAAAATGCCCCAAGTGCAATGCTGAAAAATTCAGGCGGGAGGAGGATATCCTCGACGTCTGGTTCGAGAGCGGTGTGAGTCATCTGGCGGTGCTCAAACGCACAGAAGACGGCCTGCGCTGGCCCTGTGAGGTCTACCTCGAGGGCGGCGACCAATACCGCGGCTGGTTCCAGGTCTCGCTGCTCACGGCGGTGGCCCTCAAGGACGCTCCGCCTTACGCCAATGTGGTCACCAACGGTTGGGTCGTTGACGAGACGGGCCGGGCGATGCACAAGAGCGTGGGCAACGTGGTCAACCCCGACGACATCTGCAAGCGTTGGGGCGCCGACATCCTGCGTCTCTGGGCGGCCTCGGGCGACTATATGCGCGACATCGGCCTGGGCGACGAGATCATCAAGCAGAGCACCGAGGCCTACCGTCGCATCCGCAACACCCTGCGCTTCCTGCTGGGCAACCTGGGCGACTTCGACCCGGCGGCCGACGCCGTCGGCGACGACAGGCTCGAGAAGCTGGACCGCTGGGCCTTGCACCGCCTGGCCCTGCTCGAGCGGGACGTCACGGCGGCCTTCGAGGACTTCGAGTTCCACCGAGCCAGCCACCTGCTGCATAACTTCTGCGCGGTGGACCTTTCATCGGTCTACCTGGACGTACTCAAGGACCGGCTGTATTGCTCGGCGGCGGACTCGCCACGGCGTCGCGCGGCGCAGACGGCGCTCTACCGCATCGCCGAGAGCCTGACCGCCTACCTGGCGCCGATCCTGGCCTTCACCGCCGACGAAGCCTGGGAGAACCTGCCCGGCGAGCGCCCGGTCACGGTGCACCTGGCCGACTGGCCGGACAACTCGCGCTGGGAGGACAGCGAACTCGAAACACGCTGGAACACCCTGTTGAGCGTCCGCGAAGCAGTTCTGAAAGCGTTGGAGCCCTTCCGGGCGGCCAAGCGCAACTCCCTGGACGCCCTGGTCAAGCTGCGCGCCGGAGACGAGGATACCTTGCAACTACTCGATGAATATGGACCGGCGAACCTGAAAGACCTCTTCATCGTCTCCAGCGTGGAGCTCCAGGGGGTCGGCGAGGTCGAGGATGAGGCTCCGGTTATCGTCGAGGTCGACGTCGCCGGGGGCGATAAGTGCCCGCGCTGCTGGCACGTCGAGGAGCTGGTGCCCGGCCTGCCCGGCGAAGAGCCCATCTGCCGCCGCTGCGCCGACGAATTGGGGGTGGACTAGATGAAGTGGCCTGGTTGGTCGGACTTCTGGAAGCGCCTGGGCGAACGCCGCCTGGCCCTCTTCGTCGGTCTGGGCGCGCTGCTCGCCGACCAGGCGACCAAGCTGCTCATCGAGGCCTTCATCCCCCGCAAGCACGGGGTCACCGTCATCCCCGATTTCTTCACCCTGGTGCACCATCACAACCCCGGCGTCACCTGGGGATTCCTGCGCGATGTCGAGGGGGTCCGCTGGATTCTGGTCGGCGTCACCGTGGCGGCCTGTCTGCTGATACTGGTCTGGCTGGCCCTGGAATACAAGCCGGGCCGCGCGCTGCTTTGGGGCTTCGGTCTGGTGCTCGGCGGCGCCGTGGGCAATCTGGTCGATCGCGTCCGCCTGGGCGCCGTGATCGACTTCTTGCGCTTCGAATTCGGCGAATTCGTCTGGCCCAGCTTCAACATCGCCGACTCGACGGTGGTCATCGGTGTTATCCTGCTGCTGGTGGTGACGCTCTTCGGCCGCCGCGAGGACCCGAACGCCGACACCGGGAAGATTGACTCAGAGTGACACACTCCCGCTGGGTCGGTTTCTCAAGATGCAAAAAGCGCAGCTTGAGCAAAATAAGTCCGGAAAAGGACTTGCGGCCCTAACATATTTTTTTTATCATAACGCCTACAATAAGCCAAAGCGTGATTTTCATCACTTTGGCTGCACACATTCGCATACACCGCCTTGAAACAACCGTTCAAATCTCCCACATATAAGTAGACGCGAGCCAATGAAATTAAACGACGTCACCCTCCTCGTAGAGCACCATCGCGGCGCCAACATCCGGCGCTCGCGGCTGGGGCGCTTTTTTATCGCCGGCATCTTCAGTCTTCTCGGTCTGATCCTCCTCGGCGGTATCACCTTCGTCATCGTTTTCGTCACCAACCTGGTCGATTATCATCAACTCACCACGCTGGAGTACGTAGACGAGCGCCAGCAGGAGGAATACGACGCCCTGGAGGGCCGTCTCAACGAGCTGGTCTCCCACGTCGACCAACTCGAGCCCGTCAATGACAACCTGCGCCTGATTCACGGCTTCGAAGCCGGGCTGATCGACGATGTCGGTATCGGTGGTCCCGAACTGGGCGCCGCCCTGGCCGCCGGCGAGCGCTACCGGGTCGACCTGATGCACGCCGAGGCGGTTATCGGACGTCAGCGCAGCCAACTGCGCGATCTAATCGAGCTCAACGAACAGCGCGTCGACTACCTGGCCGGCATCCCCTCGATCAATCCCCTGCCCTACGCGCGCAACTGTTCCGGCTTCGGCTACCGCCGCAGCCCGATCACCGGCGGCACCGAGTTTCATAACGGCGTCGACCTGGTTCCCCAGGGCAACGGCAAGATCATCGCCGCCGCCGACGGCCGCGTGGTCATAGCCCGCTCCGCCGGTGCATACGGCCTGCTGGTGCGCATCGATCACGGCTACGGCTACCAGACACGCTACGGTCACTGCCGGCTGCTCTACGTCCAGCCCGGCGACTACGTCAAGCGCGGCGAGGTTATCGCCCTGGTCGGCTGCACCGGTCGCTCCACAGGCACCCACCTGCACTACGAGGTCCTCCACGACGGAATCAACG
>WJMB01000124.1 GCA_014728185.1 Candidatus Coatesiibacteriota bacterium | reverse complement strand
TCATCGAGCGCTCCAGCAACGTCGGCGTGCTGCAGATCGGCGAGATGCTGGGCCGGGAGAAGCTGCACGATTACCTGCGCGCCTTCGGGCTGGGCGAGCCCACGGGCCTGGAGTCCGTCGGCGAGGCCGGCGGCATCCTGCGTCCGCCGGAGCGTTGGTATCCCCTGGACACCGCCTGCGCCAGCTTCGGGCAGGGCGTGGCCGTCACCGCCGTCCAGTTGGCCGCCGCCTACGCCGTGGTGGCCAACGGCGGACTGCGGGTCCAACCCCACCTGGTCGTCGGCGAGGCCTCGGGCCGAAGCGAGGGGGAAACCGCCGAGGCTGCCTCCCGGCCGCCCGAGCGGGTGATCTCCACTGAGACCGCCGAGACGATGCGCGCCATTCTGGTGGGCACCGTCGAGCACGGCCTGGCCGACGACGCCGCCGGTTCCGGGTACATGGTCGGCGGCAAAACGGGGACGGCCCAAAAGATCGGCCCCGGCGGCTACCTGGAGGGCAACCGCTACATCGCCAGCTTCGTCGGCTTCGCCCCGGCCGAAGACCCGCGCCTGGTGCTCCTGGTGATCCTCGACGAGCCCGGACCGATCTACGGCGGCGGACCGACCTGCGGTCCGGCTTTCGCCCGCATCGTCCGACAGGTGCTGGCCCTGGAAGGCGTCCCGGCGCCGGACTCCCTCTCGGTGCGTGTGGTCGAGGCGGCGACGCCGGATGTGCTGCGCACCCCCACTCTGGAACACGCCGAACTGCCTTCGCTGATCGGAATGGACGCCCGCCGCGCCGCCGCGCTGATCTCGGCGGCGGGCCTGCGGGCCGAGTTCCACGGCAGCGGAAGTGTCCGCTCCGTCGACACCACCGGTGAGGTCCTGCTCGTCAAACTGGGGGTGGCCCGATGAGCCGCGACTGGGGACACCTGCGAGCCGACGTCGGCCTGCCCGTCACCCTCGGCGAGCTGGCCGAATGGGCCGGCGCCGAGCTCGCCGGGAACGCCCGGGAGCTGCCCGTGGGCGGTCTGGCCGGCGACTCCCGCGCCGTGATCGAGGGGGACCTCTTCGTCGCGCTCACCGGCAGCCGCGTCGACGGTCACGACTACCTGGACCGCGTCGTCGGGCGTGCCGCCGCCGCCCTGGTATCCCGACCCCGGCGCGACCTGGAGCTGATCCAGCTCATCGTCGAGGACGTCCGCCGCGCCCTGCTGGCCGTCGGCGCCGGTTTCCGCGACCGCCGTCCCGACCTGCGGGTCATCGGCGTTACCGGCTCGGTGGGCAAGACCTCGACCAAGGACTACCTGGGGCGGATCATGCTCGACCATGCGCCGACCCTGGTCACCGCCGGCAACCTCAACACCGAGATCGGTGTGCCGCTGACCCTGGCCCGGCTGAACAGGGAGCACCGCTTCGCCGTGCTGGAGATGGGCATGCAGTGGTCCGGTGAGATCGCCTCCCTGGCCCGTTCGGCCCGACCCGAGATCGGAGTGATCACCGCCGTGGGTCCGGCCCACCTCGAGTTCTTCTCCAGCGTGCGCAGCATCGCCCGGGCCAAGGCCGAGCTGCTCGAAGCTCTGCCTCCCGACGGCTTCGCCGTACTCCCCGTGGGCGAATACCTGGATTACCTCCGCGCCTTCGCCCCCTGCCGAGTGATAACCTTCGGACTGACCGAGGGCCACTGCCGGGCCGAGGGGCTGCGGCCCCTCCACCGGGGCTCCAGTTTCGAACTGGTCTGGGAGCCGCCTCCCGACCTGGGGCTCAAACCCCTGCGCCGCACCGTCGAGCTTCCCCGTCCCGGCGGCCACCAGGTGCTCTCGGCCCTGCGCGCCGCCGCGACGGCCCTGGCCGCCGGCGTACCATCGCAGCTCGTCGTCGATGGTCTGAGCGCCGCCGAGCTGACGCCCCAGCGTGGCGACGTCGTCAAGAAAGGCTCGCTGACCATCCTGGCCGACTCTTACAACGCCAACCCGATGAGCATGGAGGCCGCCCTGCGCACCCTGGCCGGTCTGCCCGCCGAACGACGACTGGTGGTGCTGGGTGACATGCTCGAGCTGGGACCGGCCGCGCCGGAGCTCCACCGCGAGATCGGCCGACTGGCCGCCCGGCTGGGGATGAACGTGCTCATCGGCGTGGGCGAATTCGCCGAGGAGCTGGCCGCTGGCGCCCGCGACGGCGGGATGAGCCGGGTCTACGTCGTCCAGACCCCCGAGGAGGCCGCTGAGCTTCTCAACGAGCTGCTGCGCCCCGGCGACGCCCTGTTGGCCAAGGCCTCCAACGCCCTGCGCCTCGATCAACTCACCGATCAGCTCCCCGCGCTCTAGGAGGGGAACGTGCTCTACCACCTGCTGGCACCCCTGGCCGACGAAGTAGGCTTCTTCCGCCTCTTCGGTTACATCACCTTCCGCGCCGGCGCCGCGGCGATCACCGCCGTGCTGCTCAGCTTCATATTCGGACCGCTGATCATCCGCTGGCTCCGACGCAAGCAGTTCACCGAGAGCACACGTGAAGACGGCCCCCAGCATCACAAGGCCAAGGAGCGCACTCCGACGATGGGCGGCCTGATCATCCTGCTGGCCGTGGCCGTGCCGACCCTGCTCTTCGCCGATCTGACCAACCGCTACGTGTTGATGACCCTGGCCGTCACTCTAGGCCTGGGCTTGCTCGGCTTCCTCGACGATTACCTCAAGAACGTCAAGGGGCGACCCCTGGGTCTGGTGGCCCGCTACAAGCTGATCGGTCAGGCCTTCCTCGGTCTGGGCGTGGGCTGCATCCTCTACTTCTGGCCCCTGGACCCGGCCCACTCGACCATCCTGACCGTGCCCTTCTTCAAGAGCGTGCAGATCGATCTCGGCTGGGGCTACATCCCCTTCGTCGCCCTCGTGATCATCGCCGCCTCCAACGCCGTCAACCTGACCGACGGCCTGGACGGCCTGGCCATCGGCTCGACCCTCTTCGCCGGACTGGCCTACGTCATCTTTGTCTACGTGGCCGGCCACGCCGTCTTCGCCAACTACCTCGAGGTGCCCTTCCTCTCCGACATCGGCGAGCTGACCATCTTCGTGACCTCCCTGGTGGGGGCCTGTCTGGGCTTCCTCTGGTACAACTCCCACCCCGCCGAGGTCTTCATGGGCGACACCGGCTCGCTGGCCCTGGGCGGAGCCATCGGCACCGTAGCGATCTTCTGCAAGCAGGAGCTGCTGTTGCTCATCGTCGGCGGCGTCTACGTCATCGAGGGGATGTCGGTGATCCTGCAGGTGGGCTACTTCAAGCTGACCAAGGGCAAGGGTCCCGACGGAGGCGGCAAGCGGCTGTTCCGCATGGCCCCCCTGCACCATCACTTCGAGCTCAAGGGCTGGGCCGAGAGCAAGGTCATCACCCGCTTCTGGATCCTGGCGGCCATGTTCGCCCTGATCTCCATCGCCACACTCAAGCTGCGCTGATCCCGCGAGACCTTCGCCGATTTCCTCGAATAGACTGGAGCCCCGGAACGTTCGACGACGAGGCGTTGGCACGTTTTTTGCAGCAGAGCGGCGAAGCATGGCGGACCACGGTGCGCGGTATTGCGC
>WJMB01000123.1 GCA_014728185.1 Candidatus Coatesiibacteriota bacterium | reverse complement strand
GGCAGGCGGGTGACGTAGACGTCGGAGTAGATGTCGGGGATGTCTCCGCTTTCGCCCCAATATCCGTCGCTGTCGGTGTTCCAGGTTCCGTCGAGGTCGGCGAAGTAGAGATCCGTGGGGATCAGTCGGTCGTCCTCGGAGGTGCCCGAGATGCTTACATAACCGCGCCGCTCGGGCAGCACGTTGGTGTCGCCGGCCAGGACGAACCACTGGGAGGACCAGTTGGAGTTGGCGTCGATGATGAAGTTGCGGATCTTTTCGGCGTTGTCGCGGCCGGAGTAGTTGGCGTAGATGTGCTCGGTGGTGACGATCGCCGTGGTAAGACCCTTGCGCAGCTTCCAGTCGCGCAGCGGCTCGGCGGCGGATTGCATGGCCTGGGGCACGATGATGACCCACTCGGCGGTGGAGCCGAAGTCGGGGCCGTTCTCGGTCGGGCGGTAGCTGGGCTCGACGACGACGGAGGGGTTGTAGACCTCGTCGGGGTTGATGACCAGGCTGGTCACCCGATTCAGATAGTTGGCGGCCACACTCGGAGTGACTCGATCCGGGGTAACCGTGGCGTAATCCAGGGGCTCGGTGGTGATCTCGAACTCGATCTGGGTTATCAGGGTTAACGAGCCAGTGGCGGGTTCATAGATGAAGGGGGAGAAGGCCACCTCGGCGATGCCGTAGCCGGCGAGGTTGCCACCGCCCAGCGGCCGCATGATCTGGGCCGGATAGGCCGCCGCCGATTCGTAGATTGCCGGGTCGGGTTCGGCGGAATACTCGGCGGGCTGCGAAACGGGACGGGGCTCGGCCATGGGCAGAACGCCCCAGACCCCGGGTATCTCCCGGGTTTCCATCCCGATGATTTCGACGTCGACGGCTTGGCCGCCGCCGGGCACGAAGATGTGCAGCGGGATCTCGGGCAGGGCCGGCAGGCCGGCTTCGCTGGGGTAGACCCCTTCGCCCACCGAGGGGATGACGTAGCCGTTGGACTCGATGAACTCCACCGAGGCCGGATCGACATCGTAGGTGTAGGCCAGCGCCACTGCCGGGAGCAGAAGCAAAAGCAACGCTAAACGACGCAAGGTTCCCTCCTTGGGGTTCTGGTGAGAAAGCTGAACGCTTCTTCGGAAGTATAATTGCATGAAGAATGATTGTATGTTTATATGTATCTCGCTAGAAGACCTACGGCTCTTCGATTTTCGAGCATTCTATATGCGTACTTTGTAAGTTGTTAGCAGAAAAAAACCCGGCCGTCAAGGACGCAGTGAATGGGGAGGGGTGTCTATTCGGCCATTTGAAAGCCCATATCGCCAGCCCTCCGGCATTCGCGGGGGTATTGGGCTTGTGTAATTACCCCCTTGCCAACTCGGAAATTTGTGGATATAATGCACACTGTATCTAAGGAGCAAGCAGATGAACAAAAAACGGGCACCCGACCCCGACGTTAAATCCTCGTGTATTTGAGGAAAGCCCAACAGCGCTAAAGGAGCAATCGATGCGTCGCCTGACGGTTATTCTGATTACCCTGCTCGCCGCCGCCTCGTTGGCCGCCGACGCGCCGTACGTGCTGGCCAGCGACGCCATCAACGCCGATTACGATGCGGGCTTGATCGGCCGCTACGAGCAACTACTCTATCTGACCCAGTTCGTCAAAGCCCAGGATCAATTGCCCGAGGCCTATCAGCCGTATTTGGCGGTCGATGAACCGCTGATCTCCGGCACCCCGATTCTCGCCTACGTGCAGGATCATCTCGACGAGCTGCCCACCCTCCAGGCCCAGGAGATTCAAAACCTGATCCTGGCCCGGCCGACCTCCATCGGCTCGGTGGAATCAAGCATGTATCCGGTCAAGATGCATTACTACCAGAGCAGCCAGATCGGCGGAGCCACGACCATGCTCGGTTATATCGAGCACTCCTGGAGCATCGAGACCACCGACGGCGGTGATTCCGACCGCCTGTGGCCGCCGCCGCCCGATTACAACTTCGGCGGTGACAACGACTACGATTTCTATTACGAAAACACCAGCGGCGGCATCATGGGTTACTGCGCCGGTGAGATGCGCTACTCGCCCATCACCGATCGCTACTGCTACACCAGCTACATCGTCATCGATATCGACATGGCCTCCTCGGCCAACAAGTCCACGGTTTGCCACGAGCTGGCCCACGCCGTCCAGTTCAGCGCCGATTTCGCTGAGTTCCGCATGCGCGAGGCCGGAGCTGTCTATCACGAGGACGTCGTCTATCCCGGAATGGGCCACGATTACAGCATAACCGGCACCTTCCAGGGCAACCCCTGGCGCACCATTGTCAACACCGGCGACCTGTTCGAGTACGGCGTCTGGATCTGGTACAAGTTTCTCGAAGTAAAGTACTTCGATAGCGACGGGTACTGGTACGACGACATGCTGCGGGATTCGGTGCAGCCGACAAACTACAACCAGCCCAGCGTCTTCGGCGCCTTGGAGGATATGCTGGCCGACAAGGGCACCAACATCATCGACGCCTTCACCGAGTTCTGCGTCTGGCGTTTGTTCTGCGGCGCCGCCCATGACGACTATCACTGGCCCGATCCCATCGGTTCGCAGGTTTACATCGATCCCGTCAACCGCCATATCGATTATCCCGTCACCGACGGCGCACCCAAGGCCGGACAGGAACCGCAGAAGATGGGCATGAACGGCGTCTACTTCAAGAACAACGACGACCATGAAACTCTGCTGATCACTTTTGACGGTCGGGACGACAAAATCTACAAAGTCAAGGTCGTCGGGTATCGCGAGGGTGCCTCGGTCGAGTCCGACGTGTTCACCATGGACGTCGACAACGAATACTCCTACGGGCAGTTGACCATTCCCGATTGGTCGCCCTACGACGGCGTCTACATGATCATCTGCTTCTACAACCTGGGTAACATGGACCCCGACGATCCCGACTCCGATTACTGGACGGGCAAGGGTGACTACACCTACACGGCCCATCTGAGCGAGATGGACGCCGAGGTCGCCGATCTCGACGCCGTTCACCGCGATGAAGGCGTGCTGCTCTCCTGGAGCGCCGCCGGCGACATCGTCGGTTACAACGTCTACCGCGATCAGACCCGCCTCAACGACACGCTGCTTCCCGCCGACGCCGCCGCCTACCTGGACACCGAGGCCGATTCGGGCTCCTATGTCCTGGGAGCGCTCACCAGCGACGGGGAAGAGGTCGTCTTCGGTCCGGTCAAGGTCGATCCCGCGCCGCAGCGCGGAGTGATAGCCCTGGAGCAGAACTTCCCCAACCCGGCCGCCGGCGAGACCACCCTCAGCTTCGAACTCGCCGAGGCCGGCGCGGTACGCCTGGCCGTCTACGACATCTCCGGCCGACTGGTCGAGGTCGTGGCCGATGAGACCCTGGGTTCCGGACGTCACAGCTACACCTGGAACGGCGCCGACAATCCTTCCGGCGTCTACCTCTACCGTCTCGAGACCGCCGGCGAGGTGCTGACACGCCGTCTGGTCATCAGCCGCTGAGAACCCGGTGGCATCAACCAGCAAAGGGACCGCTCCGGCGGTCCCTTTGCTCTATCCCGGGCCGTTCATCTAAGCGATACGTCTAAGCGATACGTCGGGACACATTCGCCGACCAGTCCCCAAGTTGTCGCTTCACGACACCGGGAACCCTGTGTTATCTTTAGAGAAACTGGATAACCACATCCTTTCTTCCGGGGGGCGTCTTGCGCCGAGGAATCCCGCTGCTTCTCGCGGCACTGATCGCGCTCTCCGCGCCGGTCCACGCCGCGGGTTACTATCGCACCCTGGCTCAGATCAACACCCGTCCCCTGGGGATGGGCGGGGCCTTCACCGCCGTGCCCTGCGAGTTCGAGGCCGCCCTCTACAACCCGGCGGCCTTCGTCCACGGCCAGGGCTTCGGCGGCCTACTGGATCTGGGTCTGACCGGTTACTGGCTGGCCCGGGGCTTCGACTCCGCCGCCCGCGAGGCCGACGTTGAGCTCGGCGGCGCCCCGGATTCCGACTACCTGACCCTGGCCCTGACCACCCTGCTCGGCGCCCGCGGCCTCTCCTACACCGTCGGCGGCTTCAGCGCCTACCTGAACCTCTGGGAGGCCTCCCTGGCCGATCCGGCCACCTACGCCGACCGACACTTCTTCCACGTCGACGGCCTCTGGGCCAACCGCTCCAACACCCTGGGCCTCTGCTACAGCTTCGCCGAGGACGGGGTCAGCCTGGGCGCCGATGTGACCTACTACAGCCGCGAGGTGCCCGTCGAAGGCGTCGCCGATGATGACGGTCCGGTCTACGAGCGCCGTGCAGGTTACGGCTTTACCGTGGGCGGCCTGTGGGAATTCACCCCGGGAGCCCGCCTAGGAGCCACCTTCGTCGAACTCCCCGACGGCCTGGAGAACGCCCGCGCCGGTCTCGAGGGCTTCGGCGACGAGACGATCAACCTGGGGCTGAGCTGGAACCCCTACCCCGACGTCGTTGTGGCCCTGGACGTGCGCAACCTTGTCAACGCACGGGCCGCGGGATTCCGCGAACTGCACGTCGGTCTGGATCAGCGCCTGATGCCCCACGTTACCTTCCGCGGCGGCTACGCCCTCACCGCCGACGAGGAGCACCTCTGGAGCCTGGGGTTGGGCGTGGGCGATGGTCGGCTGGGGGCCGCCGGGGGGATCGAGACCAATCTGGCCCAGCCTAACTACATCCTCAACTACAGCTTCGTCAAGAACCAGACCACCCTGGACGCCTTCCACCTGCTCAGCTTCAGCGTGACCTTCTAACCCGCCGCGCCTGACCCGCACCCCCGCGCTGTGTTACAATAATGGTTCACTGAAGCGCCGCCGGTCGCGGTCTCGTGGCTGTGTAAGCGGATGCGAACACTTGGCGGTTTTGTTCGCTGCGCACGGCGGTGTGGTCGATGGGCGAGAGGGCTATTTCCAGTGCTTTCCCCCTCTTCGGCGGCGGTTGATTCCGCTGATTCTTGTAGCTGATTCTTGTAATGGTGCTTCGGTTCAGCAGCTTCTAGCCCAAAGGTTAAATGAAGCTGGCAAGTCGTATCCGCAAGCACCCTCTTCGCCCGCCCGGACCCCTTGAACAACAAACAGCCGGCCCGAACAATCCGCCAACCGCAGCCAACGGATTTGGATAGTCGCGGATCCGCCGGACTGGAGTCTCCGCCAATCACCATCCCCGTCGATTACCAGGGGAGGTCATCGTGAAGCGCATTACTATCATAGCCGCGCCGCTGCTGCTGCTGTTTTTGCTGATCCTCGGCTGTGCCCAGGTCGAGTTCAACCTCGAGCTCGTCGACACCAAGACGATGATGGAAAACCAGGTCCTGGGCTCCTACGAGGAGCTGGGCGAGGACATCTGGATGGTCTCCGGCGTCCGCGGCCTGCCCGAGGAGGACCTGCCCAGCCTCGAGGATCTCGCCGAGGAGGACCCCCAACGCGCCGCCGCGCTGCTGGCCTACGCCGACTCCCTGTTCCTCAACGAAGAACTGCGCCGCCTCAAGGAGCAGGCCCTGCTCGGCGAGACCGCCGAGGGCTACCTGGCCGCCACGCCCCTGCTCGAGGACGACCCCTATGTCATCGAGCTCATCGAGCGCGAGAACGCCAACCGACGGCGTATCTACGAGCGCCTGGGCCGCCTCGACCCCGAAACCTCCACCCTGCCCGACCCCACCGCCGAGACCGCGCGGCGCTACGGCGACCTCTACCTGACCGACGTTCCCCCGGGACACTGGTACCGCGACGCCGCCGGCGAGTGGCGTAAGGCCGGTTGATAGTCGGCGATCCGGCGGGCCAGCCGACGCCCTGATACGCCCCCGATTAACCCGCGGCGAGGCTTTGGCACGTTTCTTGCGAAGAGGTCGGTGGGGACGTCGATTGGGCGACCCCGCCCTGCTGCAAGAAACGTGCCAAAGCCGGCCCCGAGCCGGAGCCGTTTCGATTGTCCGACCCGCCGGATCGCCGGGGGGTGTGCCCCTGGAGCTGACCGGCGGCCGAGCTTGTTTGGCCCTTGATCAGCCATCGAGACGATTCGCACCCGCCGTACAACGTTGTACTCAACCGGGTCGCCGAGCAGGCTGCGCTGCCTTACCCGGCCCGGTGCGACGATACCCGACCTTCCGCTGGGAGACTCCTTGAGCAAGAAAAAGAACAAAAAGCCCCCCTTCCGTTCCCGTCATCAGGGCATCGCCTTCCAACGCCACGAGTTCCAGCGGCTGCGCCGCCGCGCCGAGCAGGCGGTCAAGCGCCTCGAGGAGGAGAACCCCGAGGGCGCCGACGAGTTCAAGGAGGAGCCGCGCAAACTCATCGAGGCCTTCGGCGAGCTTCTGGCCCGGACGGATTGGCGCACGGTGCGCTACGACCTGCGGGTGATCGCCAGGTACGTCGAGGAGAACCCGCCGCCCACCGAGGACGACGACGAGAAGGTCGCCGCCTATGTCGACCGCTGTCTGGACGCCATCATCGACGAGCAGGCCCGGGCCTGGCTGACCACCATCGGTTTGGGCGTACAGGTGCAGCTCGTCGAGGAGGAGGCCTACCGTCTCGGTTGGGTCAACCTCTTCCTGCTCAACATGCTGGGCAACCACGAGGCCCAGCCCCACACCATCCCGCTGCTGCACAACCTCTTCTGGGCCAGCTACAACGATTACCTCTTCCAGCGCAACGTCCAGGCCTTCATCGGCCGGGTCCTAGATCCCGACCTCCAGCTCGAGGCGGGTTACCGCGAGGCCCTCGAGGCCGACTGGGAGGAGGCCGGCCTGGAGCCCGCCGACCTGGCCGCCAAGCTGGAACTCGAACCCGAGAAGGTGGTCGAGTCCCTGGCCGAGACCGGCCGGTTGGTCAAGCTGGCCGAGGAGCGGCTTCAGCCCCTGTTCCCCACCGACGAGGCCGCCTCACAGGCGGGAGAGCAGATCCTGGCCCAGGCCGTGGACATCGTCCGCGCCGCCCAGGACAACCGCTCACGCTCCGAGGAGATCGACGCCGCCGCCGCCGGGGTGCTGCGTCAATTGGCCGCCGCCCGGGGCAACGACTTCCAGAGCTCGACGTACCTGGAGGAGCTGGAGGAAGTGCTGGCCGATCTCGAAGAGAACGGCGCCGAGCTGGTCGCCCGGCTGGCCGTCACGGCGCGGCGCAGCCTGCCCCACCTGCCGCCGAGGCTCAACCCCCTCTTCGACGCCCTGTTCTTCGCCGGGGTGCGCCTGGTCAACGCCCGGGAATTCGCCGAAGCACAGGCCCAGGCCGAAGCTCGGGCGGCTCAGAGTGGTGATGACGACGACTACGACGACGAGGATGACGAGTAACCCGCCCCGGTATCGTCGCGGGTATCAAACAGGGAGCAGACGATGAAGCGCCGTATCGTGCGGACCGACGCCGCTCCCGCCGCCGTCGGTCCCTACAGCCAGGCCGTCGTCGCCGACGGACTGGTCTTCACCGCCGGTCAGTTGCCGCTGGACCCCGCCGGCGGCGGGCTGATCACCGACGACCTCGCCGCGGCGACCCGCCGGACCCTGGAGAACCTCGACGCGGTGCTGCGCGCCGCCGGCAGCTCGCTACAACTAGCCGTCAAGCTGACGGTGTACATGACCGACATCAGCCGCTTCGGCGAGATGAACGAAGTCTACGCCGAGTTCTTCGGTGGCGACCCACCGGCCCGTTCCGCGGTGGAGGTTTCGGCTCTGCCCAAGGGCGCCCCCCTGGAGATCGAGGCCGTGGCGCTCCTCGAAGCTCCCGAAGCTTGACAGGCCCCGCTCCGCCCGCTATCATCCGGTTATCCGGACTCAACGACCGCGCGAACGTTCACATCCCCGGATAGCTCCCCGTCCGCCCAACCTCTGCGAGGTGACGATGCTCCATCCCCGGCGAATGCTGATCCCGGCGCTGCTGATCGGCCTTTTGCTGACCGCCTGCACCGACCTGCCCATCAACGAATACGGCGACACCCCCACCGACGGCCAACTCAAGGTCCAGGCCCTGGCCGACGCGGCCGAGCAGGTCGCCCGGCTCGACGTGATGCGTCTGGGGCTCGTCGAGGGCGTCGAGGACCTGGGTGCCGATGACGATCACACCCTGCTCCACGACCGCTTCGAAGAGGCGCTGATCACCGAGCTGTCCCGCCGGGGCTTCTACGCCGGATCATCGCCGGGCGGAGGTTCCTACGGTTCTCCCGCCTCCGGTGACGACGACGACGGCAAGACCGAAGCCGAGATGGAGATCGAGGAGGCCCGACGCGAGCGCGAAGAGATCGAAAGCGGCAACACGCCCTCGCCCTCGCCCTCCGGCAACGGTTCCGCTGGAGGCTCCGTGTCCGGCGGCTCGCTGAGCTACCGCCTCATCGAGTGCCGCGTCGTCTACTACAAGTCCGGCTCCAGCGTGCAGCGCAACGCCGTGGCCCGGGCGCACGTCCGGATCCCCTCGCCCAGCGGCGAAGGCTACGCCTGGGTCGGCGAGATCCAGGGCGGCGTCGAGGACTACGTCAAGGTATCCGCCGCCGAGGAACTCATCGACACCCGCTACCCCGACATCGGCCCGGAGAGGCCCGAGGAAGAGGAAACCCCCATCCTCGAGCCGATCATTGTCACCGCGGTCACCGTGGGCCTGATCCTGCTATTCAGCTTCACCAGTCAGTAAGGCGCCGCCGCTTTCGCAGCCGGACCGCAGATGACCATCCGAACCGCCCGGCTCCCTCGTCAAACGCCGCGGTTACTCGGTTAACAACGGGGACCCCGTCGGGGTCCCCCTTGCTGAATCGAAGTCAAGCCAACCATGAGCGATAACCGATTGCTCCTCATCCTCGCCTGTGTCGGCCGCTGGACCGCCCAGATCCTGGTCGGCCTGTTGGTCTTCACCGCCTCGGCGGTGATCATCGCCACCCTGGCGCTGCGCATCGCCTACGACGGGGAGGAGCTCAAGGAGCTGGCCCTCGAGTTGGTCAACGAGAACCTTTACGGTGAGGTGGAGCTGGGCCGCGTCTACCTCTCGCCCATGGTCGGCCTGGTGATTCGCGACCTGCGCGTGCTCTCCAGCCCCGAGTTCGACCGGGTGCCCGCCGTGGTCATCGACGAGCTGGTTTTCGCCTACGATCTGGCCGCTTTCTTCGACAAGGGCGTGCTGGAGATCTACGCTTGCGAAATAGGCGGGTTACGCCTCCACCTGGTGGAGAAGCCCGACCTGGGCTGGAACGTGGAGAACCTGGCTCCGCCCAGCGAGGAGGAGCCGGAGCCCGAGCCCTTCACCTGGGGCGACGTCCCGGTGCGCGTACGGCTGCGCCGGGTGGGCGTCCGCGAGCTCTCGCTTGTGGTCGAGGACGGCGTCGCCGCCGACCTCGGCGGGGTGAGCCTGGAGCTGGCCGGTGCGGAGACCGACCGACGACTGCCCCTGGAGCTGCGCTTCCACAAGGACCCGGGACCGGTCTCGCTGCGGATGGGTCCGCCGGAGGCCCCGGATTTGGCCGCCTCCGTGGAAGAGCTGGGCTTCAACTTCGACGTGTCCCTGGAGCGTCGAGGAACGGCGGCCGCCGTCGTCGGTTCTTATTATCTGCGCGCCGCCGGGGCCGAGGTCGCCGCCCCCGTCGCCCTGGCGCCCGCCGGGGAGCTCTTCGCCGCCGGCGACTTCTCCCTGGACCTCGACCGGATGCGCTTCGGCCTGAGTCTGGAGCGCCTGAGCCTGGGCGATTACCTGCGCGTCGGGCTGGAGCTGGGCGCCGAGCTCCACGGCGACCCCCGGGCCGTGGTGCGCCTGCGTGAGCTCTTCGTCGACCTGCGGCCGCTGACCGAGGACTTCGCCGCCGTGCTGCCGCCGCTGGCCGCCTCGGGTACCCTCGATGCGGCGGCCACCATGGTGGTTCCCCTGCGCGGCGGCATCAAGACCGTTTCCGTCGAGACCGAGCTCGAGCTGCGCAACGTCGCCGCGGCCCTGCCCGCCGCCGACGCCGAACTCTACGGCCTCGACGCCGAGCTGAGCGCCTCCGGTGACATCGACCTGGACGACCCCCGGCCCGTTCTGGACATCGGCGCCGAGGTCGGCCTGCTCAGCGCCCGTCAGGGGGGCTACGCCGTATCCGGTGTGGAGCTGTCCGCCGCTGGGATGGTGGACACCGCGACGATGCGCCTGGCCGGTATGAACCTCGCCCTGAGTGTGGGGAGTGTGGGCGGTGAGATCGACGGCGCTCCCGTCGCCCTGGGCGACCTGAGCCTGGCGACCGTCGTCGACGCCGACCTCGCCGCCGGCGACGTCAGCGGGCGCGACCTGAGCCTGCGCCTGGGCGAGGCCCTGGTCTGGGACGGCTCCTTCGCGATGAGGGGATTCGCCGCCGGGGGGCTCCGCGCCGAGTTCAACGAGCTCTACGCCCTGCCCGAGCGCCTGCTGGCCCTGGTTCCGCCAGGCCTGGTCGAGCTGCCCGAGGTCTACCCTTACGGCACGCTGCGCCTATCCGGTGAGCTCGCTCTGGCGCCGGAGGCCCTCGGCGCCGCCGATCCGATCCAGATGGCCCGGCTGGTCGATACCGACCTGCAGTTGCGCCTGATCGACAGCGGAGTGGCCACGCCCCAGGGGGGCGTCGACGGCCTGCAGCTCTCCCTGGGATTGACCCTGGCCGACGGCGACGGCAGCCTGGGGTTGGACCTGAGTGTGGACGAG
>WJMB01000122.1 GCA_014728185.1 Candidatus Coatesiibacteriota bacterium | reverse complement strand
GATCCGGATTGACGTTGGTTTGGACTTCTTTCAACTCGAAAGCGACGCCGCGACGGGCGCAAAGCAGGTTGTAGACGAAGAAGGAGAGGTACAGCGCCGGGATGCTCCAGCCGACGATCCACAACGTGTCGAACACGCCGACACCGGTGTTGTTGATCGAGCCGACCAGCATATTGAAGAGTGTCACGATCACCTGGAGGGCGATGATGCTGGGCAACAGGTAGTGCAGACTGCCCAGGTGCACCCGGTTGAGCTTGAACAGGGCCTCTTCGTCGGCGCTCAAGGTCAGGCGGAGGCCGTCGCCGCCGGTGCTGACCTTGTTGTAGACCGCCGCGGCCAGCATGTAAAGCACCAGCACCAGTCCGGCCACGATCGGCGTGCCGACGATGACCGTCATCACGAACATCTGGATCAGGGCGTCGCCGGGCAGCAAGGCCCCGCCGATCTGATCGGCGGCGATGAGAAAGGTCAGCCCCGTCGAAATGACGATGAGAATCAGCGAAGCCGCCAGGATAGGCACGAAGGCCTTGGTTACCGAACCCGGCTCCAGCCTGGCCAGACGATGGGTCGCGGCGCCGTCGAGCTCTTCGACAAGTTGGACCTCCAGCCCCGGACGATTCGCGTTGTAGCTGTTGTAGACCGCGGCGAAGCCGACCAGGGCCAGGATGGATACCACGGCCGTGATGGGGATGGAGAGGGCGAAGAACCCGACCTCGCCGACGAGGCCGACGGCCTCGCGCACGCCGCCCAGGCCGATGTAGTAGCTGATGACATTGAAGACGTAGGCCACCACGAGCTGGGGCGGCAGCAACCAGAACAGACTGGCTGGTTTCAGGCGCTGGATCTTCTGCAAAGCGACTCCTTTAGCCGATGATTGCACCCCGGATTCTACCCCAAAGGCGCCGCCGGGTAAACACTCGCGGCGCGGAGTATCAGGGCTCGACGACCTCGGGGGCCAGGGTGACCCCGGTGCCGTTTTCGCGCTCCCAGGCCCGAACCTCGGTGACGATCTCGGCGGTGAGCGCGGCGATCCGGCGGCGGTTGAGCTCCGCCGCCGCCTCACCGGCGTTGTAGACATTGCCCACGTAGAAGCTCAGGCCGAAGAGACCGGTCACCACAGCCGTGGGGATCTCGTCCTCGCTGACCGCCCAGACCGTGCCGCCGATCCACAGAGCGTTAGTGAACAGGGCGATGAAGCCGTCGGCGGTGCGACCGGCGATAATCTGCCCCAGGCCGGGCACCAAGGCCGAGAGGAAGCCGTTGAAGATGGGTGAGAGCGTGTCGACCTCGTCGCGGCGTCCCGCCAGGTCGGCCAACACCTCGGCCAGCTCACCGGCGGGCTCGTCGGTGAATCTCTCCGCGGCCCAACTGAAGGATTCTCCGGCGGCGGCGAAGTCGTCGACGGGCAGATAGGTCAGGCCGTGAAGAATGGCCGCCCGACCAGACGCCGTCGTGGGCGGCTCCTCCCCCGCCAGGGTCTCCAGCTCGCGCCGGGCGTCCTGGTAACGATAACGCAGCGCCAGGGAACGCCCCAGGGCCAGTCTGATCTCGGGGAGCAACTCGCTGTCCGGGTACTCTAGCAGGAAACCGCGGTAGACATCCCCGGCGGCGGCGTGCTCCCCGGCGCCGTCGTAGGCCAGGCCGATCCCGAAGGTCGCCTCGTCGGCCAGGGGGCTGCCGGGGAAGAAGTGCAGCAGGCGCTCGTACTCGAGTACCGCCTTGAAGAACTCGCCCCGCCCCATCAGCGTTCCGGCGAACTCGTACTGTTCCAGGTCGTCGAGGACCAGGGTCTCGGCGGCGGCGGGCGCGGCGAGCATCAGCAGCAGGCCGAGCAGCGCGAGCTGGATGACGGCTGGTTGATTTTTCATCAAGTGGCGGCTTCCGTTGGTTGATGACGTCCCGCCTGGGAAAACCACAGCCCGGGAGGGCCACCGTCGGAGGGGCGTCGAGGTGTTGGCACGTTTCTTGCGGAGATACGGCGGCGTAAACCGGTCGGTTTCCCGCCCTGCTGCAAGAAACGTGCCAACACCGGCCCGGGCGACGTTCTAGGGTCTTAGTGGATCGTAGAAGCGTCCCCGGGCCTCGCGGCTGAAGATGTAGGGGTTGAGGGGCGCCCAGACCGAGCACTCCGGATAAAGCGGCAGCTCGCTCAGGCGCAGGATCCCGGTGTAGTTGTAGTAGACGATCGGGTAGAGGCCGCGGGGGACCTGGCCGTGACAGCGCAGCAGGCGGCCGGCGGAGAGCACCCAGCCGGTGAACAGACCGCGGCGTCGCAGGGCCTGGCGGGCGTAGTTGCTGCAGGTGGGGGCGTAACGGCAGCGCGGGCCGTCCTGGCGGGTCAGCCAGTTGTTGTAAACCCAGCCCAGACCGTCGAGGACCCTTCCCAGATAGCCGCTGGTCCCCTCACCCTCGGAAGTCGGGGTTAGTTCGACGGCGGGGCGCGGCGTCTCGACGAAGCCACCCTCGGGCGGGGCATAGCCGCCCAGAGCCCTGGACAGTATCGGGATCAGCAGCAGGAGGCTGAGGCTGGGGCGGCTGGGTTTCATCGGTCGGAACCTGGTTTGTGGAGGAGTGCTCAATCAGCCCAGCAGGGCTGGGGGCGGGACCGCCCCTTAAGTGATTGCGGGCCAGCTCATCAGAGTGAGAGAGTTTGTCGGATACGGCGGTGAAAGCAGCCGGGATTGACGGTGCAGTGAGCTGGTTTCCACAGTCAACACTCTGTCAACGCCGTAGAAGTGTCAGTGTCCTCAATCAACCACGCCGTCGATATCTTCCAGCCTTCAGTTCTCTATGGGTCCCGGCGCCGGACCGCGGCTGGTCATGACGGCCGGGCTGTTTTATAATACCAGAACTCCGTTACGATAACAGGGGCCGGTCGCCCTCTCTCGGCGTCGCCGGTCCGGACCCGAAACCGGGTCCGGGTCCGCGGCGCTCAGCCCCGGTCCTTCCCCTTCGTGATCAACCGCGACCAGCGAGGTCCCATGTTCAACAAGCTGCTGATCGCCAATCGCGGCGAGGTCGCCCTGCGGGTTATCCGCGCCGCCCGTGAGCTGGGTATCCGCACCGTGGCCGTATACTCCGAGGCCGACCGCAACTCGCCCCACGTCCGCCAGGCCGACGAGGCCGTCTGTATCGGCCCGCCGCCGCCCAACCGCAGCTACCTCTCGATCCCCCGCATCATCGCCACCGCCGAGATTACCGACGCCGACGCCATTCACCCCGGTTACGGCTTCCTGGCCGAGAATCCCCACTTCGCCGAGATCTGCGAGGCGTGCCAGGTGACTTTCGTCGGACCGGGTCCGCGGACCATTACCCTGATGGGCAACAAGAGCCGCGCCCGCCAGACGATGATCGAGGCCGGCGTACCCGTAGTTCCCGGCTCCGAAGGCGTCTTGGAAAATCCCGAGGAGGCCGTCGAGCTGGCCGAGGAGATCGGTTATCCCGTAATCATCAAAGCCGTGGCCGGTGGCGGCGGCCGCGGGATGCGCGTGGCCCACACCCCGATGAGCCTGATGAGCGCCTACTCGACGGCCACCGCCGAGGCCGAGTCCGCCTTCGGCGACGGCAGCGTCTATCTGGAGAAGTTCATCGTCAAGCCGCGCCACGTCGAGATCCAGATCATGGCCGATCGCCACGGCAACGTCGTTCACCTGGGCGAGCGCGACTGCTCCATCCAGCGCCGCCACCAGAAGCTGCTCGAGGAATCCCCCTCCCCCGCCGTCGACGCCGAGTTGCGCGCCAAGATGGGCGTCGCCGCCGTCGAGGCCGCCCGGGCCTGCGGCTACCACTCCGCCGGTACCGTCGAGTTCCTCCTCGACGCCACGGGGCACTACTACTTCATGGAAATGAACACCCGCATCCAGGTAGAGCACCCCGTCACCGAGATGCTCACCGGCACCGATCTCGTCGTTGAGCAAATCCGCGTCGCTGCCGGTGAAAAACTCTCCTGGACGCAGGACGAGATAACCTTCACCGGCCACGTCATCGAATGCCGGATCAACGCCGAGGACCCGGAGCGCAACTTCGCCCCCAGCCCCGGACCCATCGACGATTTCCAGGCGCCCACCGGGGAGCGTATCCGCGTCGACACCTACGCCGAGACCGGTGGGATGGTCAGCCCCTACTACGACTCCCTGGTCGCCAAGCTGATCGTCGGCGGCGACGACCGCGACGATTGTCTGGCCCGCACTCTGGCCGCCCTCGACGAGCTGTGTATCGAGGGAATCAAGACCACCATCCCCTTTCACCAGGCCCTGCTCAAACACCCCCGCTTCATCGCCGGCGACTTCGACACCGGCTTCCTCAACGAGGAGAAGGTGCTCTAGGCGGTCGCTCCCGCCTCCGGCCCCCGCGAAACCCACGGCCGCGACCTTGTCAAAGCCCGCCGAACCAAGCGCCACGGCCCGCGCCAGCGTTGGCACGTTTCTTGCAGCAGAGCGGGGCGGCCTGGCCGCGGGAACCCCCGGCCCCTTCCGCAAGAAACGTGCCAACGCCTCCCCGCTATGCGTTCAGGGGGTGTCTCTGCCCGAGAACCGGCTTTGACAAGGTCGCAGCGCCTACTATTGGTCGGATGATCCAGCAGCGCGCTCGATCCCTTATTTATCGGCTTGGCTGGGTCGTGGTTATCCGGTATCGTCTTCCCGACGCCTATCGAGCCTCTTCTCCGCAGCGTTGGCTTCTGATTCGCCGACCGTTCGATATCCCCCAGCTCTCAAGGTACAACGGAGCCGATGAATCTCGACGTCGCCCTCTGTCCGGCCGAACTCGCCGGTGTGGACCTCACGGGTCGCGCCGCCGTGGTCATCGATGTCCTACGTGCCACCACCACGGTGACGGCGGCCCTGGAGTCCGGCGCGGCGGCGGTGATTCCCCACGCCACTCTCGACGAGTGCCGCGGGCACGCCCGGAGAGAGCCCGGGGTCTTGCTGGGCGGCGAGCGCGGTGGTATCAAACCGGCGGACTTCGACCTGGGTAACTCACCCGGAGAATACACACCGGAGAAGGTCGGCGGCAAGCGGATCGCCTTCTCCACCACCAACGGTACCCGAGCGCTGTTGGCCTGTCGGGGTGCGGAATCGGTGCTGCTGGGCTGCCTGAACAATCGGGCGGCGACGGCGGAGCGCCTGGCCGATCTGGAGGCCGACACGCTGCTGGTCTGCTCGGCCAAGCAGGGTCGACCGAACCTGGAGGACACCCTCTGCGCCGGATTATTGGTTGAGCGCCTGCGCGAGCTGGTTGTTGGAATGCAGGTCACGGATCGCGCCCGGTTGTCGTTGGAGCTGGCCCACGCCCTGCCCCCAACGCCGGACAACCTGGCCCGCAGCGATCACGGGCGCTTGATGCTGGAGCTGGGTCTTCGGAGCGACATCCAACGCTGCGCCGAGCTGGACGTTCGCTCCACGGTGGGGCGCTGGACCGGGGGGGAGATAATCATTTAGAATGGAGGCGGCACACAGCGCGGTTCAATTCGCCGACGTTTCACCGTAATCCGAGGTTGGCATGGCCGATAGACTTCTCGAGAAGATCCGGCAGGCTTTGGCGGACCCCGCCGGTATCGATACGACGCCCTTCGACGATCTGACACCAAATCGGCTCGAGGAGGTCGCCTCACTCAACGCCCTGGGCGATCTCTACGGTCGCGCCGGCGACACCGCGCGGGCCTATGGTTTCTACCGGCGCGCTGTCGAGCTCTACCAAGCCGACGGTTACAACACCAAGGCCATCGCGGTTTTGCGCAAGGCCGCCCGGCTGCCCGCCGTGCCCTCCTCGGCTTTCTGGGAGCTGGGCGAGCTCTACGCCGCCGAGGGTTTCCGGGCCGAGGCCTCCCAGCAGTACCTGCGCTACGCCGACGCGGAGCGTGAGCGCGGCAAATCCGACAGCGTGCTGCGGGCCTACGAGCGGATCGTCGAGCTGGAACCGGGCAACGGCCGGATCCGTCTGGCCCTGGCCGAGATCTATTATCAGAGCGGCCTGCGCGATCGCGCCGCCGAGCAGTTCCGCAGCGCCCGGGAGCTGCTCGAACCCGCCGAGGAAACCGACGAGGCCCGGCGGATCGCCGACCGGCTGGCCGATCTCGCCGACGATGCGACCGGTTTCGAGGACGACGCCCTGCCCGAAGAGCTGGAGTTGCCCGTCGACGAGGGGAGCGAAGCCGTCATCGATGGCCCGGCCATCGACCTCGAGGCCGAGATGCGCGGCGAGAAAGTCCCCGTCGCGGAGAGTCCGGTGTCGGAGGAGTCTGAAGAGTCCGAGGACGTTCTCGATCTCGCCGACGAAGCCGAGCCTCACCACCAACGACCCCGGAGCCTGCGCAACGGCCCCGATACCGAGGAACTCGACATCCTCCGCGGCGCCCTGGATGAGCTGGAGCAGGCCGAGGGCGGGACCGCCGAAGAGAGCGTCGACGTCATCGAGAACGACTTCATCCGCTCCGTCGATGAGGAACCCGCGAAGGTTTCCGCCAAAGCCGACGACCTGGAGGTCATCGAGGAGCCCACGGCCGCCGAGCCCGAGCTGAGTATCATCGACGGCGAGAGCGGCGAGAGCGCCCGCGTGGAAGGCCCCGGCCTCGACGAGGTCGTCGACGACTTCAAGGACGCGATGAGCACCCTCACCGAGGGCGACGATCCACAGGGGCATTACGACCTGGGTATCGCCTACAAGGAGATGGGGATGCTCGATGACGCCGTGGTCGAGTTCCAGGCCGCCGCGCGTCACAAGCGCCTGCGCGACAAGGCGGCCTGCCTGCTGGCCGAGTGCTTCATCGATATGGGCCGGCCCGAGTTGGCCGTCAAGGAGCTGCGGCGGGCCCTGGCGGCGGCGGGCAGCGAGGATGAACGCCTCGGCCTGCACTACCGCCTGGCCCGCACCCTGCTCGCCCGGGATCGCCGGAGTGAGGCCCTCGACGAGTTTCTCGAATGCTACGCCATCGATGTCGGTTACCGCGACGTGGCCGAACAGATCAAGCGTCTGCGGGGGTAAGTCCCGCGACAGCCGAAAACAACGCCCGACGGCGGTGTCGTCCTTTTCCGCCGGACCAGGGAGACGATGACCCCTTCCCCACACCGCGAGACCCTCAAGGAACGAGCCTGCCTTGACCGCAGTCAGTCGGTCGTTACTCAGCGCGCCTCGAAGGGGGTGCGCCTGTTGGTCAAGCGTTATCCCGCCGCCCCGGTGGTGACGATCTGGGTCTGGATCGGCGTGGGCAGCGTCAACGAGCTTCCCGAGGAGGCCGGTTTGAGCCATGTGCTGGAGCACATGGCCTTCAAGGGCACCCGGCGGCGCGGACGCGGCGAGATCAGCCGGGTCATCGAGGCCCACGGCGGGGTGATCAACGCCTTCACCGGTTACTACGCGACGGCTTACTACATCAGTCTTCCCAGGGAACACCTGGAGCTGGGCGTGGAGCTGCTGGCCGACGTGCTTTGCAACTCCGTTTTCGATCCCGAGGAGCTGGAGCGTGAACTAGCGGTCATCGGCGAAGAGATCCGCATGCGCGACGACCGCCCGGACAGCCGCATCTGGGAGCTCGTGACCTCCTCGGTGTTCCAGAAGCACCTTCTGGGACGGCCCATCGCCGGATACCATCAGACCGTTCAGGCCTTCACCCGGGCCCAGGTGCTCAACCATTACCGCCGCCACTACACCCCGGCCAACACTCGGCTGACCGTGGTCGGCGATGTCGATCCCGTCGAGGTGGCGGGGTTGGTCGACAAGCACTTCGCGGCCTACGATCGACCGGACGTTGTGCCGCACACCTCCCCTCCCGAACCCCGGCAACGGGGCCACCGTCTGAAGATCGAGGAGATGAACCTGGCCCGGGCGCGCCTGGCCATGGCCTGGCCCACGGTGGCCCAGCTCCACAGCGACGCCCCGGCCCTGGACGTTTTGGCCAACATCCTGGGCGACGGCCGCTCCAGCCGGCTGTACCGGCGCCTCAAGGAGGAGCTGAAGCTCGTCGACGATATCGAGTCCATCTCCTACACCGGCAACGATGTGGGCCTGTTCGTCGTCGAGGCCGAGCTGGACGCCGGGAACATACCCCGGGTCGTCGAGGTTATCAACGGCGAGGTCGAGCTGCTGCGCAACCACCCCGTGGGTCCCTACGAGGTCGGCCGGGTGTTGAACAGCGTCGAGTTGGAGTACCTGGAGGCCCACGAGACCACGGAGGGCCAGGCCCAGGAGATCTGCTACTATGACCAACTGGGCGACTGGAAGCTCGCCGACTCCTACCTGAACAACCTCTACACCGTCGACGCCACCCGGCTGCGCGAGGTGGCCATCTGCTATTTGGCCGCCGACACCCTCAACGTCGCCCTGATCACCCCGCCGGGCCAGGCTGAGGCCCTGGCCGACCTCGAACCGGGTTGCACCGAGGGCCGGCCGCCGCCGCGCCGCCGCCCGCTGCCCGAACGTCCGCCCCAGATCGTCATCCCCGAGCCCTCGGCCGGTGAGGAGCTGGAGCTGGAGAACGGCCTGCGCGTGGTGCTCTACAACAACGCCAACGTCGCCCAGACCGCCCTGGCGGCGCTGACCCGCGGCGGGGTGTACGAGGAGCCCGACGAGGCCCGGGGGATCACCAATCTGTCTCTGGAGCTGCTGCAGCACGGCACCTGCCGCCGCGCCGCCGAGGAGTTCCACTCCCAGCTCGAGTTCTACGGCACCGGTCTGGACAGCTTCCTGCGTCGCGACTTCTACGGCCTGCGGCTCAACTGCGCCTCACGCCACCTGGACCCTTGCCTGAAGCTGTTTTGCGAGGCCTTCACCGAGCCCGCCTTCCCCGCCGATCATCTGCCCCAGGTGCGCGAGGACACCCTCAACCGCATCGCCTCGCGCAGCGAGGACGCCGTCGGCTACTGTCTGGGGCGGGCCAACATCGTCCTTCACGGCGGACGGGGCTACGGCCGCTTCCTCGTCGGCGAGGCCGAAACCGTCGCCGGACTGGAACGCTCCTCCGTGGCCGCCTGGTATCGGCGGCGGCTCTGCGGTCGGCGCCAGGTCGTCGGCGTCGCCGGCGGATTCGAGCGCGAGGCGTTGCTGGAGCTGCTGGGCGACCTGACCGTGGACATCTGTTCCGGCGACGATCCCCCGCCGCCGTTGGAGCCGGTCTACCACGCCGAGCGCTTCGAGGAGAGTCTGCCCAAACAGCAGACCCACATCGCCCTGGCCCATCCGGCGCCGGATCAGCACTCGCCCAGCCGCTTCGCCGCCGTGGTGTTGGCCCAGGTGCTCTCGGGCTCGGGCAGCCGCCTGTTCCTCAACCTGCGCGACGTGCGCCACCTGGCCTACCTGGTTTTCTTCAGCTACAGCCCCCTCAACGCCGGCGGTGCCTTCTTCAGCTACCTGGCCACCAGCCCCGGTCGCGGCGACGAGGCCCTCGAGGCCCTGCGTGAGGAGCTGGCCCGCGCCGCCGACGGCGGAATCAGCGCCACCGAGGTCGAGGACGCCAAGCGCCACCTCGTCGGCCTGTTCAAGCTCGGTCGCCAGCGCAGCGCCACGGTACTGGCCGCCTACGCCGAGGCCGCGGCCTCGGGCAAATCGATCCGCGACGTCGAAGCCTTTCCCGAGAGGATCGCCGCCGTCGACGCCGACGAAGTCAACGCCCTGGCCGCCGACTATCTGGGTCGCCGCGAGCCCGCCGTCTATCTGCTGCGCGGCACCCTGCCCCGTCGCGACTCCATGCCCCGCTGACTCTGCGGAACCGCCCCCGGGAGACACCCAGAGTGCCCAGTCTCTTCGACCGCTGTTGCGAGCGCTGCACCCACAGCGCCGCAAGTCCCTGCCCGGACTACCTGGCCTGTCGCCTCTCCGGCCCGTTCTGCCATCAGGACGCGGCCTGTCAGCGCGGCAAGCTCGAGGTCGCCCGACGCAACGCCTTCGGCCCCGCCGGCGTGGCCGGTTATTCGGGTCCCGGCGGTCTGGTCGGCGTGGGTCAGGGGGATTGCGGGCGAGGTGTCGGCTCCGAGGCGGTCTTCCTGGAGCTGGAGGAGAGCCTGGGCGCTGGATTCGAGGTGACCCCGACGGGCTGTCTGGGTTTCTGCTCCGTGGAGCCCACGGTCTGGCTGGCCGCCCCCGAGGGTCCCCAAGTCCTTTACGGGCCGATCACCCCGGAGGAGAGCGGCGAGCTCGCCGAGCGCCTGCGACGCGGCGAGGTTTGGGAGGAGAAGGTCGTCGCCTGGCTGCCGCCGCCGCTGGCCGCCGAGCTGACCTTCCGCGACAACCGCCATCTCTACTCGGTGGAAGAGCTCGCCGGCGACGCCTACCCCTTCTTCCTCGACCGGCAGATGCGCCTGTTGACGGCCCACTGCGGCCTGGCCCGCCCGACCTCCATCGACGACTACCTGATGCGCGGCGGCCTGCACGCCCTGTTCATGCTGCTGCGGCACTACAGCCCCGAGGACGCCTTCTATCTGCTCGAGGAATCCGGGCTGGTCAGCCGGCTCACCGGCGAGCCGGTGCACTCCCTCTGGCGGCAGCAGTCCGCCCTGGGCGTGGAAACCCTGCGCCTGGATGTCAACCGGGCGGCGGCCAACCCGACGCCCCAGGTGCGCCGCCTCTTCGAGGGTCAACCCTTCAGTGTGCTGGAGTCCCTGTTGGTGCTGGGCCGCCTGGTGGGTGCCCGGCGCGCCCGCATCGTGCTGCCCAACAAGTGGGAGGTGCCTTTCGCCGAGGTCGTGCCGCCCGGTGACGTCTGGATTCGCTACAAGCCGCGCGGCGATTCGCCGACGAGCAACCTGATGACGGCGCGTTCCGAACTGGCCGAGTTCGAGCTGCTGGGCGAGGGAATCCTGGGAACGGATTTCGATTTCGACGTCGAGATCGTCGCCGGTGCTGTCGAGCGCGGCGAGGCTCTCGACGTCGAGCTGGAGACTCTGCTCAACCTGCCGGCGATCATCGAGCACGGCGGCGAGTGGTTCCGCGGCTTCGGCCACGGTGAGCATACCGGGACCAAGCTCTTCCTCGTCAACGGCCCCCTGACCGCTCAGGGCTACTGCGAGGTCAATCTGGGCACCCATCTGGACGACGTCGTCGAGCTGGTCTGTGGCGGCGGGCGACCCGAGCCCATCGACTGGGTGCGCATCGACAGCGGCCCGCGCATCCCGGCGACAGCTTTGAATCAGGGGCTGGACTACGCCTCCGCGGAGGGCGACGCGGCGTTGCGACCGCCGAACCTGCTGCACTGCTTCGCCGCTGGAACCCGGGTCGAGGCCGAGCGTCCCGGCGCTCCCGAGGCCGGCGGCGGCTTGCAGAGCCTGCTCTCCTCCTTCCGACAGCTCCCCGACCCCGATGTCCATTCGGCCCCCTGTGTCTACGCCTGGAACCTGGTCGGTCAGACCCTGGAGCGTCTGAGCTGCGGACGCGGTGAACTGTGCGACCTCAACCGGCTCGAGGACTGGGCCAAGTTCCTGCGCTACAACGCCGAGGCCGCCCACGGACACTGGGCCGAGGTGCTGCAGAACGCCATCCACTCCCAGGGTGAGAACCTGCTGGAGGAAGGCTCCGGGGAGGGCTGCGGTGAGTAGGGACTTCCTGACATTCACCATCGACAACCGCGAGGTCAGCGCCGAAGAGGGCACCTCGCTGCTCGAGGTGAT
>WJMB01000121.1 GCA_014728185.1 Candidatus Coatesiibacteriota bacterium | reverse complement strand
TTGTAGAAGCGCTTTACTCCATGAAATCTTGTACCCTCTTCGGACCGGGTTATTGTTGTAATCTGCTGATAATAATCGAGTAGCTTCAGAAATACCTGTCACATTGTAAATACAAATAAGTGGCAATGACTAGAGGGGAGCTCGATAGTAGTTCACTTTTTTTGATTATTGCACGTGTCTGAACAAGCATACATCGCTAATAGCTTGTTTTTATGTGCTTTATAGCTGCATAAGCTGTCGCTGTCCCTGCGTTGCCTGGTGGTGGAAAAACTGACGTACTCTAAGCGGACGCTTCAATAATAAAGCCCTGCTTCGGGAAGCCGCGACTCCTGTTTTGCAACCCGGGCTTAGCAGGTGGAGTGGGGCTATCCGCATTCAAATAGCTGCTTTAACTGATATGACAACTCTTTGCCTTGTCGTGCTAAAGGCTTTCATGGGGTTCTTGACAGCACCTCCGTTCTAAATGCCGCTCTTTAAAGGTATCTACATCGGTTCAGTATCGGGTGATAATCCCTTGCTTTTTTAACACATCCGATTTGACTCGACTCATAAATGCGTCAATAACAATCATAAAGGATACGCGGTGTGATATCGGGATCAAAGCGCGACGCATCCAAACGGCGAAAACCTACCCGGTGAGCCTTTCTAAATCCGGCATAATTTGGTCCCAACACGTTCCATAATACTTACTCCATTCATCTTTATTGGAGGCAGGCGGGCGAAGGCTGGCGCCTTATTCTGAGCTTGCACATGAAACGGGAGGGCGATCGTCTCCACCCTAGCGGTCCCGTCGGCGGATGGCCGTCAGCTTGGGCTCGGTCAGCTCCTCGGCGACGTAGCGCGCCCCCTCGCGGCCCAGGCCGGAGTTTTTCACTCCGCCGTAAGGCATCAGGTCGACGCGCCAGCTCGGGGTCTCGTTGACCAGCACCGTGCCCGCCTCGAGGCGCCCGGCCAGTTTCAGCGCCCGGTCCAGATCGTCGGTGAAAACCGAGAGGTTGAGCCCCAGCTCGTTGCGGTTGACGGCGGCGACGGCCTCGTCGTAGTCGGTGAAGGGTATCAGCGAGACCACGGGGGCGAAGACCTCCTCCGCGACGACCTTCATCTCGAGGTCGACATCGACAAGCACGGTGGGCCAGACCAGGGAGCCCTCGCGCCGGTTGCCGCAGAGCGCCCGGGCGCCGCCCGCGAGGGCCTCGGCGATCCAGGACATGGCGCGCTCGGCCTCGGAGGGAGTAATCATTGGACCGACCAGGGTGCTTTCGTCGGCGGGGTCGCCGACACCGAGCTCGGCGGTCTTCCTGACGAAGAGCTCGGCGCATTCGTCGAAGAGGCTCGCATGGATGAAGACCCGCTGCAGGCTGATGCAGCTCTGTCCGGCGAAGCCGAAGGCGCCCCGGGGCAGCCGGGTAATCGTCTCGGCGGGGTCGGCGTCCTCGCAGATGATCGTGGCGGCGGTGGAGCCCAGCTCCATCGTCAGCTTCTTGAGCCCGGCGCGCTTTGTCAGCCAGCGGCCGACCTCGGCGGAACCGGTGAAGGTGATCGCCCGTAGCTCGGGAGCGACGCACAGCGGCTCGCCGACACTCGATCCGGGGCCGGGGAGCAGGTGATAACTCCCCCGGGGCAGCAGGCCGTCGGCTTCCATCTCGGAGAGGACGTCGGCCAGCAGGAAGGCGTCCAGGGGGGTGGCCGAAGCGGGTTTGTGCACCACGGTGCAGCCCACGGCGAGGGCCGGACCCAGCTTGTGGGCGGTCAGGTTGAGCGGGTAGTTGAAGGGGGTGATCGCGGCGATGGGACCCAGCGGCTCGCGCTCGGTCCAACCCAGCATCGCCTCGCCCCCCGGGGCGGCGTCCAGGGGCACCCGGCGGCCGGTGATCCAGTTGGGGATCTCGGCGGCCACGGTCAGGGTCTGAATACAGCGGGCGACCTCGCCCCGGGCCAGGGTCAGCGGTTTGCCGCACTGGCTGACCAGTATGCGGGCCAGCACCTCGCGCTGGTCATCCACGGCGTCGCGCAGGCGGCGGACGACCTCCAGGCGCTCACGCGCCGGTCGGCGGCGGTACTCCTGGAAGGCCCGTCCGGCGGCGGCGCAGGCCCGGCGGACCTGCTCCTCCGAGGCCGTGCCCACCCGGGCGATCTCTTCGTCCGTGAAGGGATTTTTCACGGCCAGGGGCGCGCCCCCGCCGTCTCGCCACTCGCCGTCGAAGTAGATCTGTCGCTGGGTCATGGGTGCCTCCGAAGCATTTGAATGTTCAAGGCTTTCTGTAGACGGGAGGGAACGTTACGGGGTTTTGCGCGCGGAGCCGATCTCAGGCGAGGTTCAGGCCGGGGAGGAGCAGGACAACCGCCGCGGCCAGAGCCACGACGGCGGCGATGAGCCAGCCCCGGCGTACGCGCAACGGCAGCTCGACGGCGACGTGTTCCTCCGCCGAGGGCTTTCGCCAGTACACGGCCTGCAGAAAAGCCCAGAACAGGCCGCTATAGCCCAGCCAGTACTGCAGCGCTGTGAGGACGAACCCCGCGAAGCCCAGGGGGTGACCCAGCCCCAGCAGGGTGAACAGAACGCCGACGGCCAGGTAGGGCGTCAGCAGCAGCGGTCCGGCGACGCGCAGCCGCTGGGTCTTGTCCTCGACGACGGGGGTCAGCCGCTGGACCCGCCCGCCCAACTGGAAAAAAGTCCAGATCCAGCCCCCGGCGCCCAGCAGGATGAACAGCCCCCGCCAGAGCCAGGAACCGCCCAGGTAGTCCAGCACCACGGCGATGTCACCGGCGAGGCGACCCGGCGCGTAGAAGGCGGCGTCCTTGAGGAAGTAGCCGAAACCGGTCAGCAGCGAGAGTGCGGCGAAGTGGAGCAGGAAGAGGTGCAGGCCGCCGCGGCGCTTGACCGCGGACGTCGCGCCCAACCAAAGCGCCGCCAAGCCGGTGAGGATGTTGGCCATCGGGGCGCCGCCGGCCACCAGCGCCCGAGCGCCCGGGCTCACACTCCCCTCCCAGAAGGCGGCGAAGAGGTTCCAGCGAACGAAGTCCGCGCCGCAGGCCTCGGCCAGCAGGCCGTGGACCAGCTCGTGGAAGGCCTGGACGACGATCGCCGCCGTCAGCGCCGTCGCCAGGGCGTTCCAGCCCAGCCGTCGGGCGTCGCCCTTCGTCAGTTCGCGAGTCGGCTCCTTACTCAATCCAGCACTCATCAAGCACCCTTATCCCCATCCAGCAGCTCTCGGGCCAACTCGTTGACCAGGCGGGGGTCGGCCTTGCCCCGGCTGGCCTTCATCACCTGACCCACAAAGAATTTCAGAATTGCCTGTTTACCGTTCCGGTAGGCTGAAACCTCGTCGGGGTTCTCCGCGATGACCTTTTCAACCATCGCGCGCACCGCCCCGGTGTCGCTGATCTGCCCCAGCCCCCGCTGTTCGACGATCGCCGACGGAGCGCCCCCGCCGTCGTAGGCCGCCACGAGGACCTGCTTGGCCGCCTTGGTGTTGATCTTGTTCGTTTCCAGCAGGCCGATCAGCTCGGCCAGGTGCTCAGAGGGCAGAGGGCAGCTCCCGAAGGTCAGGCTCGCATTCTTGAGCAGCGCCGCCAAATCGCCGTTGACCCAGTTGGCCGCCGGTTTGGCCGGCGCCCCGGCGGCGACCACGGCCTCGTAGTAGGCCAGCCGCTCACGGTCGTCGACCAGCACCCAGGCGTCGTATCCGGAGAGCCCCGCGGCGTGCAGGCGTTCCCGGGCCTGCTGGGGCAGCTCGCTCATCCCGCGCCGGATCTCCTCCACCCACTCCCGGGGGATCGCCAGCGGCGGGATGTCGGGCTCGGGGAAGTAGCGGTAGTCCATCGAGCCCTCCTTGACCCGCCCGGCCAGGGTCGTTCCGCTCGGGGCGTCCCAGTGCCGGGTCTCCTGG
>WJMB01000120.1 GCA_014728185.1 Candidatus Coatesiibacteriota bacterium | reverse complement strand
TGAAGGGGCACGGGCGCCCGGGCGTCAATGCAAGAAACGTGCCAACGCCCACACCGGCGCTAATTGAGCCGTAGATTTGCCCCGGGCGGAGACGCCGGTCGCTCTGGGCGCCCGCCGTTGTTGGAGCCGTGGAATACCGTGGCTGGGCGTTTAAGCAAGAAAAGGACCTGTCGGGCACCGGCTAGAGAATCGTATTCCCGATGGCCGGCTTGCCGAGCAATCTGGAACTCTGCGGACCAGTCCGGGGGGATGGTGTTTTGCTTCCAACTGCTTCGCGTTATGATCCCTAATTGAAAATGAAGCAGTTATGAGTCGAGAAGCAATCGATCGGGCGCTTATTGCTAGCTAATTGGCAGGTTAGGTTGCCCACCGTGCCGCCCCTTGCAGCCGCTACTTCTTCCTGCTGATAAGTGACAGGTACTTCTGAGACTACACGCGTATGATCAGCCGATTACATTCACAACCCGGTACGAACAGGTTAACCGATCCCTTAGTTCCATTGGGAGAGCTACCAACGAGAGCGTGCACGAGGGGTTCTTCGCCAGGTAAGCAACAGCCATCGTCTCGTGCTGAATGGGGCTCTGCCCCTTCTGGTTGATTGCGGCAAGAAACACGGTACGAAGGTAATGCCACACTTCAACTGGCGGGATGTGACAAATGCTTGAGCGATAATACATTGTTTCACAAGATTCTAGAAGCGGTCTTCGGTTTATAAGCGAGTAACAATCCCTTTATCAAGAACACTTTCCCGATGTCTGAAGCACGAAAACGCAGAAACGTCCCGAGTGCAGCGGGATACCCGACGGGCAGCCATGACCGATGAAAAATGCCCCCGCTGTGGCGGAGAGGGCTGGCTTAGAATCGTCGACGCGGCCGGGCGCGATGTCGTGCGCCCGTGTCCGTGCAGGATGAACAGGCGGCGCGCGGGTCTGCTGGCCGCCTCACGCATCCCGCCGCGTTACGAGCACTGCACCCTGGACAACTATATCGCCCAGTCGCCGACCCAGAAACGGGCGATGCGGGCCAGCCGAAGCTTCATCGACGAGTTCCCCCACCTCGAGGCCGGTCTGCTTTACAGTGGTCCCTGCGGGGTCGGCAAGACGCACCTGGCCGTGGGCGTGCTGCGCGAGATCGCCGCCGAGAAGGGCTATAGCTGCCTGTTCGCCGACGCTCGCGAACTGATCGGCGAGATCCGGCGCAGCTTCGACGACGGCTCGCCTATCGACCACCGCTCGCTCATCGATCGCGTGCTCAGCGTCGACCTGCTGCTCCTCGACGACCTGGGCGCCTACCACCTCACAAGTTGGGTCCTGGACACCTTCGGCGACATCATCACCCGGCGTTTCAACGCGCGGCGCCATATGTTGATCACCACGAACTATCCCGATCGACGGACGAAAGTTCAGAAGGAGACCCTGGAGGACCGGGTGGGCTCCCGGCTGCGCTCTCGGCTCTACGAGATGTGCCGCCAGCTCCACGTCGGTGGGGTGACCGACTTCCGGGAGGATATCATCGCCCCGCGTTACGAGGAGGATTGAGAGCGGCAAACGTCTGATTGAATCGCTGGTCAAGCACTGGTTATCCGGCGCAGGGTTTTGGCAAGCTTGCGGCTCTCCCTTGTCTCTGCCGGAACGCAGTGACGGACCCCGCGACCGCTGCCTATTAACTGCCTTGATGCTTACAAAACGGACCCCTCGGGGTCCGTTCGTCTATCCAGGCGGTGTTGGTCGGCTTGACGCGGAGGGGGTTCGGCATGGTCCTCAGCCTAGCAGCTCGCGATGGTCCACGGGTGGGCGGTAGGGTTCAACGTGCTCGGCGACGAAGGACTTGATGGCCTGGCGGTCCGGCTCGCCGCGCTCGGCGGCACGTTCATCGTCGGGGAACCATAGCGACATCCCGCGCCAGGTGTCCAGCCGGGTGGGCCGCTCCCGGGTGGAGAGCATCATTCCGAAGCGGTCGCAGTAGAAGCACTTGAAATCGCTCCAGGGGCGGCGTTTCTTGAAGAACAGGCGCCGGCGCTCCACGCCGCGCTCATCGAGGTGATAGCTGGTGGGCAGGTAGGAGTCGTGAAGCATCAGGAATAGCAGCAGCCCGGCGGCGGCGCCGATCAGCGGCCCGCCGGCGTAGTAGGAGAGGAAGACCACGGTCAGGGCGATCACCACCAGTCCGGCCAGGGAGCGCCAGAGGTACTGGGTGGCTGGAAAGACGGACCAGGCGAAAACGCGGTTATCTTCAGCTTCGTCCGTCGTCCCGGCGGTTTCTGCGGGCGTCGGTCGTTCCATTACTCGGCCTCATCCAGGGATGCTTTCTGCAGGGCGATGAGTTCGTCGATGCCCCGGGAGCCCAGGTCCAGGATCTCCTCGAGCATGGCGCGATCGTAGAGGCGGCCCTCGGCGGTGGCCTGGACCTCGATCAGCTTGTCCTTGCCCGTCATCACGATGGTGCAGTCCACGTCGGCGGAGACATCCTCGCGGTAGCAAAGGTCCAGCAGCAGCTCGCCGTGGACGTAGCCCACGCTGACCGCGGCCACGTGGTCGTCCAGGGGCAGGGCGCCGGTGTCCTTGCCGCCGCCCAGCCAGGCCAGGGCGTCGTGGAGGGCCAGGAACCCGCCGGTGATAGCCGCGGTGCGGGTGCCGCCGTCGGCGCTGATCACGTCGCAGTCCACGGTGATGGTGCGCTCGCCCAGCTTGTCGAGTTTGGTCACGGCGCGCAGGCTGCGGCCGATCAGGCGGCCGATCTCCATGGAGCGGCCGCTCATCTGGCCCTTGAAGACATCGCGGGTGTTGCGGCGGCTGGTGGCCCGGGGCAGCATGTCGTACTCGGCGGTCACCCAGCCCCGGCCCGAGCCTTTGAGCCAGGAGGGCACGCCCTCGCCCACCGTGGCGGTGCAGATAAGCCGGGTCTTGCCGAACTCGACCAGCACGGAGCCTTCGGCGTGCTCGATGTACTCGCGGGTGAACTTGACCTCGCGCAGGTCTTCGGGCTTGCGGTTGTCGTAACGCAGACTCACATCACTCCTCGGTTGCGTGGGGGTTTCGTTGATCGTCGCGGGCTACTCCGGCCGCCAAACCGGGCTGTGGTCGTCGGTCTCGTTGTCGGTCAGTTGGCGCAAGTCGCCGCCGTCGGCGTCGATGATCCAGATCTCCCGATCGCCGTCGCGGTCGGAGACGAAGGCGATACTCTCGCCGTCAGGGCTCCAGACG
>WJMB01000011.1 GCA_014728185.1 Candidatus Coatesiibacteriota bacterium | reverse complement strand
GGCGTAGAACATTCCCGGGCGGTCGGTTATCCGCTCGGGTCCGCCCCCTGCCGGGTCCAGGCGGTAGATGTCGTAGAACTCGAGCTTGCCCGTGCCGTCGTAATCGAGGGCCGAATAGTAGAGGGCCTTGTCGGCTCCCGAGCCCCACGTCAGAAAGCCCTCGCGGTGGGGATCATCGGTCAGTCGCTCGATGTTCGTCAGGCCGACCGGGGTAAGCTCGGCCAGGTAGATGTCCTCGGCGCCGTCGCGGGTGGAGAGCCAGGCCAGGCGGCGGCCGTCGGGGGACGGCGCCGGACCCCAGTCCCAGGCCGGGTCCGTGGTCAGGCGCAGGGTCTCGCCGTCGGGTGTCTCGCGGAGGTAGAGGTCCCATTCACCATCGACCTCGGCGACCCAAACCAAATGGCCGGGCCGTTCGGGGGTGTCGTCGAGTGTGGCGATAGCGGGGGCGGCTAGATAATCGGCACCGGGTTCAAGGTTTTCCCCGATACCGGAGCAACCCTGTACCCCGATCAGAACGAGAGAAGTCAAGCCGATGATTGCAAAAATGGTTTTCCACATGATTTCCACCATACCTCCCCATCTCTTATACTTTCTTGGTGAATTTCTTTTAGCTATAGTTCGAGCTTTTAGCCAATGTTCTTCCCCTGATTCTTCCTTCAATATATTAAGTATTTCGTATTTAAGTGCATTATAATACATTACTCTTTTATACATAAGATGCGCTAACAGAAACCCAATTATTGACATAGTTAAAACTATTATAAAAGTTGCTGTTTTTGCGGTTGCTTCTTGCGTGAGGCTGAAACTCAAGACTGCAACAACTATTGTCACAATAACTGATAGTAGCTTGTTAAGATTCTCCTCAACTCTTAACTGGCTGTTCTGGGCTAGCTTAAAGTTATTAAAACCATATTCCAGTTTATCCATGGTACCTTCCTTTAGCCATATCAAAGCTGAAACCAAACCCTCCTAAAGGCGATAACTATACTTATCGGATAATAATTAATCTCCTCGGATCACCGACCAGCTCGTCTCGCCGTCGTAGTAATCGTTATCGGTCAGCGGCAGCAGCTCCAACTCGCCGTCGAAGAGACCGTGGACGAAAACCAGCTCGGAGTCGGGATCGCCGGCGACGCCGGTCTGGCAAAGATACCAGCCGCTCCCGGCGTCCGTGGGGTCGGGGATGGGGCGGTGGAGGCCCGGCGGCGCCGGGGTCTCGGCCAACACCTCGCCGCGGCGCGGGTCGTAGTGGACGAACCAGAGGTCCATGCCGCGACGGACTGGTACCAGCAGGGTGTCGTCGGGGTAGCGTCGTGGGGGGTCGGTGACCTCGGTGCCCGGTGTCTCGAGAGCGCTGGTGAGCAGGGCGTCGTGGACGAGGGCCAGCTCGGCGTGGGCGCCGCCGCTCCAGTCCCGGTGTACGCAGACGGTGCCGAAGCCGTCGATGTGGCGCGGGTGGTGGTAGTTGCCCGGCTCGAGGCTCTGCGGCTCGGTCTCCCCGGTGACGGCGTGGGTGTAGTATAGGCTGTCGACTTGGGTCAGGTAGCCGGTTTCGAGGGAGTCGGGGTCCATGAAGAGGCTGATCGTTTCGTGGTCGGGGTCCTCGGCGACGGAGTAGTAGATGCGCTCGCCGTCCGTGGACCAGTCCAGCTCGCTCTCGGGCTCCGGGGTCTCGGTCAGGCGCACCGGGCAGCGGTTGTCGGCTGCGTGGCCGAGGTGGACCAGCAGGATGTCGGGTTGGCCGAACTCGTCGGTGACCAGGGCGACGGCGCCGCCGCCGGGGGAGAGGGCGGGCGCGCGGTCTTCACCGGCGCGTGCGTAGACTACGCCCCGGTGACAGTCGGCTGGATCGAGGAAGACGACGTCGCTGTCGCCGTCCTCGATGGTGGTCCAGGCGACGCGTCCGCTCAGCCCCACGGCGGACCAGGCGTTCTCGCCGTTGTCGTCGAGGGCGTCCTCGGCCAGAAGCGGAACGCAGGCCGAGAGCAGGAGAAGCGGCAGGCAGAGGTTGGCGCTGCGCATGGTTTCTCCTCTGGTTGGCGGACGGAGCGACCTCGGCAAAACACATTTCGCGCGGGGGACCCGGTCCGGCGCCGGCGTTGGCACGTTTCTTGCGGACTGGCGCGGCGGGGCTGGAGGAAGGCGGCCTCGCCCTGCTGCAAGAAACGTGCCAACGCCTCACCGTGGGTCCGCCGGGGTCTGGCGTATTGCCGACGGCTGGTTTTGCCGAGGTTGCGGCGATGGAAGGTGGACGGCCTCCGGCGGTGTTCCGACGAAGGTCGTTCCGCCTGGTTGATCAGTGACGGGAACTAGTGAAAAGCGGCCTTGATCTCGCCGAAGGAGGAATTGACGACGGCGGATTGCTCATCATCGGTGTCGTCGACGAAGAAAGCATCGATGGTGAAGCTGGGTTCACTGCTTTCGTAGAAGGCGAACATACCTGACAGACCCATCGGCAAGTCATAGGTGCCGTCTTCGACACTGCTGTTGGTATTGCCGTTTATCTTGACTTCGAGGCTGACGGGGCTCTCGTCGCTGACGATGAACTCGACGTTGTAGGTGGAGCCTTCGTTCATCGGGTAGTAGTAGTCCTGGGTTAGAATGGTGTAATCGCCGGTGTCATCGATATAGGCGATGAAGGTTGCGCCGATGGGCGGGAAGGCTGGGTAGATCCCTCCGGCGTAGCCCTCGCCCGTGGAACCGTCGACCCGCGCGATGAAACCGAAGGCGGCCTCACTGCCGGTGAAGGAGACCTCGCCGCCGACACTGCCGTTGCTCCAGACGGCGGAACCGAAGCAGGCGTAGGCGATGATGTCGTATCCGTTCCAGTCGGTCTGAACGATGTTGTCACCGCCGTCGTCGGCGAGCATGAAGTTGCCGCAAGGATCGTAACGGTACCAGTAAGGGGTGGTATCGAGGTCCACGCCGGCGGTGTAGGAGTCGAAGTCGTCGCTGAAGTCGTAGGCCAGTAGAATGCTGGGGATGAGCAGCAGCGGGAGCAGTTTTCTCATCTTATTCCGTTCTCCTTGTTGATGTTAACGATGTTAAGGAGCTTGGAATAAGTATAGCCTTGCTTGATCGACGCTTCAAGGGACCGGGGGTATCGAGTTGCCAAGCAGGTTGAGAGACCCACGTCGCGGTGGGAAAGCGTTGATTCGCCGGAGGGTTTTCGCCGCGTGCTGAATGGGGCTCAGCCCCCTGGTGATGACGATCGTGAGATAACCGAGGGGGGAGCGACCAGCGGGAGCGTGTACGCGGGGTTATCCGTCGGGAAACCAACGGCCCTCGCCGCGTGCTGAATGGGGCTCAGCCCCTTACGATAGCGCTTGATGAATCAAGGGGGGAGCGACCAGCGGGAGCGTGTACGTGGGTGTGACCCTTC
>WJMB01000119.1 GCA_014728185.1 Candidatus Coatesiibacteriota bacterium | reverse complement strand
GGCTGGTCACGCCGGCCTGCTCGCGGTTGAGGCCGAAGAACTCCAGGCAGATGTCGATGTCGTTGGAGTGCTCGGTGTGATCGGCGAACTTGAGCAGGTTCTCGTCGCCCTTCCCGGCGACGATGACGATGTCGCCGGGGCGGGCCGCCTCGAGGGCCAGGTGGACGGCGCGGCGTCGATCGAGCTCGGTGCGCAGCTCGCAGGAGCCCACCGGGACGCCGGCGGCGATCTGGGCGGCGATCTGGGCCGGGTCCTCGCGGCGCGGGTCCTCGGTGGTCAGCACCACCAGGTCGGCGATCGCGCCCACCGCGCGGCCCATCTCGGGTCGCTTGGCCGCGTCGCGCTCGCCGGCGGAGCCGAAGACGATGATAACCCGACCCGGAACCAGACGACGGGCGGCGGTCAGCGCCTTGGTCAGGCCGTCGGGGGTGTGGGCGTAGTCGACTACGACCTCGAAGGGGGCGCCGACCTCGAGGAAGTGGAAGCGTCCGGGGATCTGCGGCAACTCGGCCAGACCTCGGGCGATATCTTCGTCGGAGACGCCCAGCCCGCGACAGATTCCCACGCAGAGCAGCACGTTGTAGACGTCGTACTCCCCGACCAGGGGTGCGGAGAGTTCAAGACGCCGCTCGCCCTGGACCACGGTCAGCTCGAGGCGACGCTTGGTGAATCGGACGTTCTCGGGGCGCAGGTCGGCGTCCGTGGCGCAGCCGTAGGTTAGACGGCGGCCTTCCGGAACGGTGGTGCGGCGGACCCAGTCGTCATCGGCGTTGATCAGCGCCGGTGCGCCCTTCTTCAACTGGCGGAACAGGCGCCCCTTGGTGGCGAAGTAGCCCTCCATCCGCCGGTGGTAGTCCAGGTGCTCCGGGGTGAGGTTGGTGAAGCCGGCGGCGGCGAACTCCAGCCCGGCGACGCGCTCCTGGTCCAGGGCGTGGCTGGTGACCTCCATCACCACATCCTGGAGTTCGGCCGTTGCGGCGCGGTGGAGCAGCTCGCAAAGCTTGAGCGGTTCCGGCGTCGTCCAGACCGCCTCTTCCCAATCATCACCCAGATAGTAGCCCGTGGTCCCCAGTTGGGCCGTGCGCCTTCCGGCGGCGCGCAGCACCGCCGTTATCAGGTGGGCGCAGGTGGTCTTGCCGTTGGTTCCGGTGACGCCGATCAGGCGCAGCCCGTTGTCGGGATAACCCCACCAGGCGCGGGCCAACTGCGCCAGGGCCAAACGGGGGTGGTTGCTGACCGCCCAGGCCGCCTCGACACCCGGCGGCGGAGACGCCGGGGCCACTACCGCGGCGGCGCCGCGCTCCAGGGCGTCGCTCAGATAGGCCAGGGCGTCGTGACCCACACCACCGGTGGCCACGAAAAGGCTTCCCGGGGCCACCCGGCGCGAATCGTAAGCCAGGGAGGTGATCTCCGCCTCGCCCTGCGTCTCGCCCACGGCGTCGGCCGCGGCGACCAGCTTGCTGAACAGCATCCTGCGTTCCTCGGTCAAGCCTGCCTCGCTTCCTGTTGCCGATATCTCTGGTTCGCTTGGTCGGTCGAGCCCCGCGACCCCGGAAAACCGGGCCGCCGTGCCAAACCTGGTTTTGGCGTCATCGACGCCGGCTTTGGCACGTTTCTTGCTATCCCTCCGCCGGCGCACCGCCCCCGGGCGGCGTCCCGGCGGTTTGCGGATCTCCGGGCGCGGGCCGGGTATTGCAAGAAACGTGCCAAAGCCTCGGCTGGTGTAGCGCTTCTCAGCGGCGAGGTTTTCCGGGGTCGCGGGGCGGGTTTGTCAGCCCCTGTTCCTGGCCTGCTTCGGCGGGCGCTTGTCGGCCAGCAGGTCGGCGACGAGTTTCTCGACGGGGCCGTTGATTTCCAGCCCGGCGCAGGAGCCGCGACCGGCGTAAATGCGTCGTCCGACGCCGGCACTGCGTCGGTAGAGCTCGATCTCGATCTCTGTGCCCAGGTACTCCTCGCAGGTACCGTCCATTGCGCCCAACCGGGGTGCGGCCAGGGGGACGCCCTCGCGGCGTTGGGCTTCGATGAGCAGGCCCAGGCGGTCGTCCTCGAAGCGCAGGCGCAGGTGTTCGTCGTCCAGCTCGGCCTGGCGCAGCTTGGCGCCGGTGTAGGTGGCGAAGCGGTAGAGCTCGCCGCGCAGGTGGAGGCCGACGATGAAGCCGGGGAAGCTGCTGAACAGCCAGGGGATGTCGGCCAGCGAGGCGATCAGGCTGATCCCGCCGCCGGGGAAGTGGTTGGTCTGGGTCCAGATCCAGGCCTTGGGAAAGGAGCGTCCCCAGTTCTTTTCGACGTAGGCCCGGCCGCCCTCGAAGGAGAGTTCGCGACCGTCGAGCTCCAGGGCGCCGGAGATGGAACAGTCGAAATTGATGATCTGGTAGTAGCACTGCATCAGCGGGGCCAGGCCGTAGGGACCCATGGCGCCGGGGCTGGTCAGCCGCACCGGCCAGCCGCGTCCGCCGTGCAGCCCCAGCTCGCCGCGCAGGTTCAGCTTCTCGTCGCTTAGGTCGAGAATGATCCGCCGTCCGGTGAAGCTGGTGCCGCGCAGACGGATGTCCAGCGCGTTCCTGCTATACGAAAAGGTCTCCAGGGACCGGCGGAGGTAGTGGTAATCGCCGTTGCCCCGGAAGACCTGCAGAAAGGCGTGGGGGTCGTCCTTGCCCAGGGCCACGCCGGGGATCAGGGCCAGGATCTCCTTCTCGGCGCCGTCGACGAGTTTGTAGTAGACGCCCTCGAAGTAGCCCTTGCTGCGCAGCGAGCCCTGGAAGGCCTCGGGTTTCCATAGGGGCATCGGCGGTTTCTCCCGAAGGGTCGTAGGGGTTTGTTTCGCCGGGACGCGTATACAGCTTGAATCATAGCATCGACCCGGGGGGCTGACAAGGCGGAGAGACTGACAAGAAAGCGCGGCGTGGATTTATCCCGTCATCTTGGGTATCATCGGCGGTGGGACGATAAGGGGGGCTTGTTGTCGACCGTTTACGGTGGTTGGTCGAATGTTGGGATAGATGGCTTTGGCTGCACTGGACGAACCATTATCAAAGAGGATGCTTGACAAGGCGTTTGGGAAGACGCTGGGGAGGGAGTGCAGATAGCGCATCGTTCAAGGGCGTTCCTTGGCTATCATGGCTATGCCCGGGCGTCTTCCTGGTTACTGGACGGCGGCATGGAACAGATTCGGACCAAACCAGGGCTGATATTGAAGGGTTCACCGAGCAGGCTTTCGCTGTCCGGGTTCGTCCGGCGTTGATCACGATTCGATAATGCGCGGTCTTATTGCATGATAATGATGCAGTTATGACTCTAGTGGCGATCGAGTGGTCGTTAACTGCACGTTAGGTTAACAGGATAGTTTGTTCACCGAGCGTACCCTTTGCAACCGCCACGTTTTTGACAGCTCTAATGTGACAGGCGCTTCTGATACCACAGGCTTGCTAACAGCGGTTTGCGATCACGAGCAGGTCCGAGCGGGCTGCGCTATCTCTTTGTTACATGAAAG
>WJMB01000010.1 GCA_014728185.1 Candidatus Coatesiibacteriota bacterium | reverse complement strand
GCTCTACACCGGCCACCGCCAGGGCGGCCTGGAAATGATCGAGACCGCGGCGCGTCACGGCTTCACCAGCGAGGTCGTCGGCGCCCGCTTCCTGCCCGCCGACGGCCTGAAGGGCGACGACATCCACGAGGCGCCCTCGCCGATCGAGGGCAATCCACCCCTCCAACTGGCGGGCCTGTTGGCCCGGGCCGACGCCCTGGTCTGCGTGAGCCACTTCAAGGGCCACGACCTGACCGGAATGGGCGGGGCGATCAAGAACCTCTCCATGGGCGGTTCGGCCAAGGCCGGCAAGCTCTACATGCACACCAGCAGCAAACCCTTCGTCACCAAGGAGACCTGCATCGGCTGCCGGCGCTGCCTGCCCTGGTGCGCCTGGGAGGCCATCGGCATCGAGGACGGCACCGCTGTCATCGACGAGCAGCGCTGCACCGGCTGCGCCCACTGCCTATTGGCCTGCCCGGTCCAGGCGATCGGCTTCCGCTGGGACGGCGCCTCCGACGAGGTCCAGCGGCGGATGGGCGAGTACGCCGCCGCGCTGGTCGCCGCCCTCGACAAGCGCGCCGTCTACCTCAACTTCATCCTCGACGTCAGCCCCTCCTGCGACTGCTTCCCGCGCCACGACCCGTCCATCGTGCCCGACCTGGGCATCGTCGGCGGCTACGACCCCGTCGCCGTGGACGCCGCCAGTCGCGAGCTCGTCCGCCGGGCTCCGGGGCTGCCCGGATCCGCCGCCGCCGAAGCCGACGCCGGCGAGGACAAGTTCACTCACCTCTATCCCCAGGTGGACCCCGGCGTCCAGCTCCGCGCCGCCGCCGAACTCGGCCTGGGTTCCACCGACTTCGACCTCAAAACCCCGTGACCCGGGGGTGACGCCATGCTCAACCTCCAGTTCGAGAACCCGCCTCCTCCGCAGCGCCGTGAGCGCACCGGCGCCTTCACCGCCCTGATCATTGCCCTGGTGATCATCGTCGGGAGCGGCGCCTTCCTGCTGGCCACCCACTGCGACGGCCTGACCGAGGAGGCCTCCGACGCCCCCGACGTCCTCGACCACGCCGCCGAGGTCGAGCCCGAAGGGCAGCTCACCAAGGAGCTGGTCTTCTACAACAGCGAGGGCGAGCTGATCATCGTCCCCGAGGAGGCCGCAGCCGCCGGCGAAGAGTCCGGCGACCCGGCCGGCGAGGACACAGGCGACGTCGAACTCCCCGACGAGGTCCGCGAGCTGCTGGCCCAGATCGAGGAGATCAACGCCGAATCCAGCGAGAACGGCACCAGCGACGACAACGGAAGCCAGACCGACAACGGCGTCGATGAGCCGCCCACCGGCGTGACCACCTACTCGGTCCAGGTTGGCGCCTTCGGCGAGCGCGCCAACGCCGAGGCTCTCAAGGACAAGCTGGGCGCCGACGGCTTCCCCGCCTTCATCATCTCTCCGGCCGCCGACGCCGCCAGCCCGGTCTACCGCGTCCGAGTCGGTCCCTTCGCCGAGCCCGCCGACGCCGAGGCCACCGCCGCCGAGATCGAGAAGCGCTACGGGCTGTCCACCTATATCCCGCACTGACCGGTCTAGCGATTGATTTCCAGGCTGATAACCGGCCGTTGACACGGGGCTCCATTCGGTTCACATCGAAAGCGCCCCGTGGGGCGGCCCCTCTGCGGGCCGCCGCGAGAAGCTCCAGATCCTGTCAGCGTGTTCAATTACGCCCCGTGGGGCGGCCCCTCTGCGGGCCGCCGCGAGAAGCTACCTCAAGCAGTAACAACCAACCCAACCCCATGACCTGGACCCCCCGCGTCGACTGCCGCCACTACCTGGGTGACCGCCCCTGCCGCTTCAAGCGCACCTGCCCGGGCTGTCCTCATCACGCCCCGCGGGGCGCCGAAGTGCTGGTGGTCAAGCTGGCGGCCCTGGGCGACGTGCTGCGCACCTGCGCGCTACTGCCGGCGCTGCGCCGCCGTCACGGCGACGACGCCTTCATCACCTGGGTGACGAAACCGGCGGCGCTGCCTTTGGTGGCCGGCCAGCCCCTGGTGGACCGTGCGCTGCCCCTGGGCATCGAGACCCTGACGGCGCTGACCGGGCGGCGCTTCGACGCGGTCTACGTTCTGGACAAGGAGGACGCAGCCACGGGCCTGGGGTTGATGGTGACCACCGCCCGGCGCTACGGCTTCATCCACGACACCCGGGGCGCACTGGCCCCGGCCAACGCCGAGGCCGGTTACTACTGGCGACTGGGTCTCGACGACGACGAGAAGTTTTTTAACAGCCAACTAAGCTATCAGCAGTTGCTGAGTGACGCCCTGGGGCTGGACTGGCGCGACGAGCGCTACGAACTCGAACCCGGCCGTGAGAACGCGCTGAGGGCCAGGGAGATCATCGGCGACCTCGGCGGTGACCGGCCGGTGCTGGTGGGGCTGAATATCGGCGCCGGCGGCGTCTTCGCCCACAAGAACTGGCCCCTCGAGCGCTACGCCGAGCTGATCGAGACTCAGCCCGAGCGGCGCTTCCTGCTGCTGGGCGGCCCGCGGGAGGCCGCGGCGCTGGAGCGACTGGCCCGCTACGGCAATGCCAAAAACAGCGGAGCGGACAACCCGCTGCCGGTCTTCGCCGCCCTCTGCGCCGCCTGCGACGCCGTGATCACCGGCGACACCCTGGGCCTGCACGTGTCCCTGGCGGTGGGCACGCCGGTGGTCGCCCTCTTCGGCCCCACCTGCCCCCAGGAGATCGAGCTCCACGGCCTGGGCGAGAAGCTGATCAGCCCGGCGGACTGCGCCCCCTGCTACAGTCGCGCCTGCGATTACAGCCCCACCTGCATGGAGCTGATCAGCCTGGAGGCGGTCGAGTCGGCCCTGGAGCGGGTGCTCTCCGGCGGCGGCGATGCCTGAGGGCCTGGTCTTCAGCGGCTCGCTCCCCGTGGTCGGCCGGGTCGAGATTAGCTTGACACCGGGCGAACGCTGTTGCCTGGTCTGCATGGAGCGGGACACCGGCGCCCTGGTCTGCCGGTTGCTCAGCGGCCTGGCCGTCGTGGAGGACGGTCGGTTGACCCTGAACGGCGTGACCTACCCGACGCCCGACGGCGAGTCGGTTGCCCCGGTGGGCTACCTGCCCTCACCGGCGCCGCCGCTGATCCGTCCGTTCCGGCTGCCCGATACCATCGCCGCCGCCCTGGGCGTCGCCCGTCTCTTGGATCGTGAAGGCCCCTTCTCGCCCGGTGAGAGCCAACTGCTCCACCTGGGCGCACTGCTCGTACGCGGCCATGTTCATCTGGCTCTGGACCGGCCCCTCGACCCCCTGGGTCGGGAGGACGCCGGCAGGGTGCTGGAGCTGCTGGCGGAGTACCCGGGCGGAGTCTTGATCACCGCAGCGACGGCGCCGCCGGGCTGGATGGTGCTCACACCGGGGGGTGCGGGGTGCTCGGGCGGATCGGACACTGGCTGCTGACCCTGCTGCTGCCGCTGTTGCTGGCCGCGACGCTGCTGCTGTCGGGGACGGCCCAGCCCGCCGAGCCGCGCCGGGGACTTAGCGCCTGGACCATCGACGCCCCCCTCGCCGAGCACCGCACGACGCGACTGCTCTTCGGCGGCGACGTGATGCTGGCCCGGGGTGTGCTGGCCGAATGCCGCCTACGCGACGACTACGCCTGGCCGCTGCGTGAAATCGCCCCGCTGAGCACCGCCGCCGACCTTTTCTTTTGCAACCTCGAGTCCCTGTTCCGCGAACACCCCCTCGCCCATCCACCCCACCTGCTCTTCCAGCTCCCCGCCGACAGCCTGGCCGCCCTGACCGCCGCCGGCGTCGACGCCGTCTCGCTGGCCAACAACCACGCCGGCAACGTCGGCGCCGTCGGGATGGTCTTCAGCCGCGAGCTGCTGGAGGACGCCGGGATCGCCTGCTGCGGCGGCGGCCGCGACCTGTCTGAAGCCCACGCCCCGGCGATCCTCGAGGTCGACGGTCTGCGCGTGGCCCTGCTGGCCTACACCTCGGCGGCCTCCCTGACCGCCGGAGTGTCGTCACCGGGGCACTCGGCCTGGGGGCTGGACCTGCTGGAGCGGGACATCGCCGCCCTGCCCGACGATATCGACCTGCTCGTTGTGAGCCACCACGGCGGCGTCGAGTACCGTCGCCGTCCCACGGAGCAGCAACTCGCCTTCGCCCGGCGGGCCGTCGAGCTGGGCGCCGACATCGTCATCGGGCACCACCCCCACGTGCTCGAGCCCCTGGAGATCATCGACGGCGCCGTCGTCTGCCACTCCCTGGGCAACCTGGCCATGGACCAGGACTGGAACCCGACGACGGAAAAGACGGCGCTGATCGAGGTGCGCTGCCGGGGCGGCCGTCCCCGCCGGGTTGTCGTCCACCCGTTGTTGATCTCCGGCGATTATCAACCCCGTCCGGCGGATGACGAGACCACCGCCTGGGTGATTGAGCGCCTCGGTCTCGACGGGGGGCGCCTGGTGATCAACTAGATCGGCCAACCCCTTGTCCGCGAAGCGGCGGCACAGCCAGTGTTTATTGACACGTCAAGCTTCTTCTATTTTCATGACTACTCTGAGCTTACACATTTATCACCACATTCTACATGTATTCTTCCAACAAATATGCCTTGGAAAAAGTCCCTCATCCCTTGATGCCCGGCGTCTTACGGTCTATATTTCAAATTGCGAGAACGTCAAGCAATCCAGCGAACGTGAGATATAAAAAGTGAGAAAAGCGAGAAAAGAGGGATCATGAAGCGCAAGCTCATACTCGTCATACTCTTGTCACTCTCGGTTTTATGTTCCCTTGTTTCCGCGCAAACGGCAAGTGCCCTACCCGGTATTGACATCAAAATACGGGACAGAGTCCTTATGTTGGTCCTCATGAAGGTGTCAGGTTGTTGTGGTATAAGCCCTGGACTGGATATGGACGGATAACCAT
>WJMB01000118.1 GCA_014728185.1 Candidatus Coatesiibacteriota bacterium | reverse complement strand
TGGTGGCCAATCCCGACGGCGGGATGTTCGCGGTCATCATGAATTCCCGCTACGGCTGGTATTCCCCCGGCTTCCCCGGCGGCGGCATGAGCGACCGCCTCGACCAGCAGTTCTTCGACGCGGTCTTCAACGAAAACAAGGTCAACCTGGGCATGGCCGTGGCCGACATGCGCGACGAGTACGCCGGCACCGCCCGTGGCAACGCCTACTACCGCTGGTGCGTCTACGAGAACAACGTACTCGGTCCCTCGGAGACCGCCAGCTACGACGCCGCCGTCAGCGACCTCAACGCCAACCACACCGACACCTACACCGGCGGCAACGTCACCGTGACGGTCACCAGCGGCGGCAGCCCGGTCAACGGCGCCCTCGTCTGCCTCTACAAGAGCGACGAAGTCCACGAGACCGCCACCACCAACGGTTCCGGTGTGGCCAGCTTCTCCGACCTGCCCGTCTCCACCGACGGCGACATCATGATCACCGCCACCGCCCAGAACTATCGCCCCTACGAGGGCACGATGTATTGCCCCAACTCCGAGGTCAAGGTGGCTCAGTTCACCGCCGACCAACGTGAAGAGGGCGTACTGCTCAGTTGGACCGTCGAGGATGACGGCGAGCTGGTCGGTCTGCACCTGGTCCGCGACGAGGAACGTCTCACCGATAATCTCCTCTCCGGCAACAGTCGCTTCCTGGACCGCGCTCCGGCCGGTGATCACGCCTACTACCTTGAGATGGTCACCACCGAGGGCGAGACGCTGACCTACGGTCCGCTCAACATCCGCGTCGAGGAGACCGCGGCGCAGTCCCTGGCCCTCTCCGACGCCTACCCCAACCCCTCCAGCGGCCTGATCAACATCCAGGTCGACCTGGCTGAACGCACCGACTGCGAGCTGGCCGTCTACGACCTCTCCGGTCGTCGCGTGGCCACCGTCCACAACGGCGAACTCGCCGCCGGACGCCACGTCCTGAGCTGGGACGGAGCCGACAGCCCCAGCGGTGTCTACATCGCCCACCTGCGCGCCGACGGCGAAATCCTCACCCGCCGCCTGGCCCTGGTGCGCTAGCTCCTACTCAACCAGAAACACCAAAAGCGGGGACCTGCGGGTCCTCGCTTTTTTTAGATGGTTCGACTGTTTTGAAGAGCCAGGCTCCGCCGTTGTTTCCCGTCATCTAAATCCCGGGGAGAGAGCCCGTCGCCGGCAGGCAAAAGAACCGACCCTCGGCCCTGTAGAAAAAACGGAGCCGCGCCCCGCTATCATCCAACACACGCTGCGGTTGGGCTTGCACGATCGACCGCATGATTCGGGTATCGTCCCTACAGTGTCTGACCGCCCAGCTCCTCGGCGGCCACGGTGCCGCTGGGCTCGCGAATCTGCCAGTCGGTCAGGTCCGGGTCGGACTCGAAGCCCTGACCGGTGATCTCGGTACCGGCCTTGATGAGGGTCACGGGCTGCTCGGTGAACAGCCGCTCGCGACGGGAATCCCAGTTGAGCACCTCGGTGCGCAACTCGGCGCCGTCCTCGGCGACCACCACCACGCCGCCCCGGGCCTGCATATCGTTGGAGAGCATGTTGACAGTGCCCTCGTGGGCGGTGAGGGTCGCCTGATGCTCACCCTGCTCGTAGAAGTCGACCACGGGCTCATTGGCGATGGTCAGGTTCTCCTTGTCCCAGATCAGGGCCAGCTCGGCCACCAACTCCCAGGTCAACTCGCCGTTCTCGGTCTGGCGCAGCGTGAAGGAGGCGATGGTCTGATCCGGCTCGTCCTCGGCGGGAACGAAGTCCACGGGTCGATCCTCGCCACAGCCGCCCGCGAAGAGGACGACGCCGATGAGCAGGAAGAACGTTAAACTGTGTCGGGGCTTTTTCATGTCGTTTTTACAATGGGCGTATCTGGTACGGTGCAGAAAAGAGAAACCGTCACGGGCTCAACCCTCCTGAACCGGCTCGAATCGATACGGTCACGGATCATGGCGCCTTGATCTGATACGCTTTGTACTGGCTAGTGTTCCACTGACATACCGAGCATGCCAAACCGACTCCACCGAAGTACTACTTGCCATCTTAATGAGACGTAGTAAGGATAACAGCGGGCTAGTACAGTATAGCGGCCCGAGGCCGCTATTTCCATCTATTTCCAACCTCACCCGACCCGGGAGCAACCAAGCCGGAGCGGGGCGGCTTTGGCACGTTTCTTGCACCAGGCGGCCGGGCCTCATGGATCGGGCCACGCCGGATTCCGCAAGAAACGTGCCAAAGCCGCCCCGCGGGGTTCTCGGTTCATCCCCGGTCGCTGAGCGCCCGCAGACCGGGCAGCACCTTGCCCTGGACGTACTCAAGCGAGGCGCCGCCGCCGGTGGAGACGAAGGAGAAGCTATCGTAGTTCAGGTCGGGGGCCTGGCGAATGGCCGCCGCGGAATCACCGCCGCCGACCACGGTGAAGGCTCCCTTATCCTTGAGTTTGGCCACCTCGCGGGCGATGAAGCGCGTACCGGCGGCGAAGCGCTCGTCCTCGAAGTAGCCCAGGGGACCGTTCCAGAAAACGGTGCGCGCCTGGGCAATCTCGGCGGCGAAGAGCTCCCGGGTCTGCTCGCCGATGTCCACGGATTCCATCTCCGGGGGGATGCGCTCGACGAGTTCGGCTTCAAAATCCGGGCCGATCTCTTCGACGACGTAGTTGTCTACGGCCAGGACGATCTTGCCCGGGTAATCCTCCATCATCTCGTGGGCCACGGCGGTGTAGTAGGGTTCGTAGATGCTCTGGCCGATGGGCCGGCCCACGGCGGCCATGAAAGTGTAGCTCAATCCACCGCCGATGAGCAACTTGTCCACCTTTTTCAAAAAAGCCTCGATGACGCCGATCTTCGAGGAAACCTTGGCCCCGCCCAGGATACCGATGTAGGGACGCTCGACGTTCCGCTGCAACCGGCCCAGGTAGTCGATTTCCTTCTTGACCTGGTAGCCGTAGGCCGCCGGCAGGAACTTGGGCACGCCGACCACGCTGGCGTGGACCCGGTGACAGACGGGAAAGGCGTCGTTGACGTAGAGGTCGGCCAGGGAACCCAGCCGCATGGCGAAGTGGGGGTCGTTGGCCTTCTCCCGCTTTTCGTAACGCAGGTTCTCCAGCATCAGGATCTCGCCGGGTCGCAGCTTGTCGGCCAGCTCGAAGGCCTGATCGTTAATGATGTAGCGGGGGTCCTCGTCGGGCATCTTTATCCGCCGCCCCAGGTGCTCCTCGAGCTCACGAGCCACCGGGCGCAGCGACATCTGGGGCAGGTGTTCACCCTGGGGACGCCCACGATGCGAACAGAGCACCAACGCGGCGCCCTGCTCGAGACAGTAGCGGATGCTGGGCAGGGCGGCCTCGATGCGGGTGGAGTCGGTGACCGCGCCGGATTTATCGCCGGGCACATTCAGATCCAGGCGCAGCAGCACGCGCTTGCCCCGCAGCTCCAGGTTCTCGATGAAGAGCTTGTCCACGTTGTCTCCCCCTTTGGCGCATTTTGGACCCTGCCAGTGACAAGTAGTTATTGTAACTCAAGGTCCGCGTCTGAGGCCAGGGGTTGCTTGCGAAGCAGAAACCAGGAAGCTTGCCCCGCAAGGACGACGGTGGTAGGGTGTTCTCATGGCTCAACTATAGCTCCCGCCAACAACCAGGCGACCCGCGCCGAACCGATCCATCACCGCCCGGCCCCCTGGAACCAACAACGGGAGAGGCGTTGGCACGTTTCTTGCAGCGGGGCGGGGTGCGTTTC
>WJMB01000117.1 GCA_014728185.1 Candidatus Coatesiibacteriota bacterium | reverse complement strand
CCAGATGGACCCCCAGGAAATCGCCAGCTCCCCCCTCTTCGGCGCCCTCAACGAGGCCGAGCTGAGCGACGTGGCGGCGCTGATGGAGCGCCGCGGCTACTCCGCAGGCGATGTCGTCTTCCACCAGGGCGACATCGGCGACCGCTTCTTCTACGTGGCCGAGGGCAAGGTCCAGGTCTGGCTCAAACTGCCCGACGGCGGCTCCCGGGAGCTGGCCACCCTGGGTCCGGGCCAGTACTTCGGCGAGTTGGCCCTCTTGGACGACCTGCCCCGCTCCGCCGACGTCATCTGCGGCGAGGAGAGCGAGCTGTGGAGCCTGGAGCGCGAGCAGTTCATCAACCTTTTGCGCGGCAACACCAACCTGGCGATCAAGATTCTGCGCGTGCTGGGACGACGGCTGCGCCAGGCCAACCGGCAGATCCAGGACCTCTCGGCCCTCTAGTACGCGGAGCTTGACCCCGCGGGCCGTTTTTTGCTAGATTGTCACTCCGCCCGAGGGAGCCGTAACGAGGCGCTAGCTCAGTCGGTAGAGCAACGGCCTTTTAAGCCGTGGGTCCTGGGTTCGATCCCCAGGCGCCTCACCATTCCCCCGGCTCCGGTTGTGGTGGTTTTTCGTCGGTCGCATTTGGCGGACCACCAGGCGCGCATCCTGAAGGCGGTGGGTTGCGGGATTGGCGCCTTGCAGTTGGTATCATCACAACAACTGAACCAATATGAAAGCTGTAAAGAGCCGCTACGAGAGATTGGCTTTTCTTGCTTGACTCGCTGACGGCGTCGTCGGACGAAGCGCCTGGATGATCCAGGGGCTAAATCAATCCACAGACTGCATTCAGCCAGGTCTTCACTTGTTGAAACCACCGGCCTGACCGGTGGGGGAGACGACCCCTCGACCTACCGCCGAAACAGGTGGAGGATATATGCGTCTCCATGGATCGGCCGTAAGCGAATGACGGAGCAGTGGGCTATAAGTCGTTGGGGATTACCACCTGATACTGAACAGATGTAGAAAAACCAGGGATCGTATACTCTCTTTGGACCTGCTCGATATTCTATCCTGTTGATAATAGGGCTGATAGTCTTAAGGCACCTGTCACAAAACGGGCTTTTCTAAATTGCAATTAAGAAGAGTGTCTTCCTTGGCGAACCCAGATATCAGCGCACTTGTATTTTCTCTGACAACAAAGACTATTGACTCCTAAATGCCGTAATAAAAGGTAATAAGGGTATGCTAAAAATGTTTGAACAAAAACGAAGCATTTCCGAATAGATAATTACAGCCCGCCAAGCCGCTCCCAATCAGCCTGATTTGGTCCGATCATGTTCCATGATCCCAAAGCGTTTTAGTCTCGTACTACCTGGGATGCCCGGGATGCAATTCAGGAGTCGCGACTTCCCGACTCTCAGCGTCCTCTTAGACTCTTAGAAGCGCCCTCTTAGAGCAAGTCTGGTTTTCTGGCACCAGGCAACGCACGAACATTGACAGCTTGCGTAGCAATAAACATGGGATCGTATACCCTGTTCGGACTGGGATGACAATATAATCCGTTGATAATAAATGTGTTGTAGCAGATACGCTTGTCGCTTATCAGCAGCTAAAAAGGGGCGGCTGCAGCGTGCCTTCTTAGTGGATAGTCTGCCCTGTCTGGTTGCGGGCAAAGAATGACCACCCGATTGCCACCCGACTCATAACTGACCCAATATCAAGTAACAAGACTGATTATGATAGTATCGGGATTCAAGCCGTACGCAACCAATCAGCCGATCCTTGCTCGTGAAGCTCTCTTAACAAGCCCTGATTTGGTCCGAACAAGTTCTACGATGCCTAGCGATATATGCCTGCTCAGGCGCGTGTGATGATCCCGGTCGTTTGCAATAATCAATCTGCTTTGTACGGCGGTTTACATTCAAGTGGCAATCCCAAGCAGTTGATGTCAAGCTGCCCGCGGCCCTCAACGATCCGAGAGCGTCCGGGGCCGGTTCACCTGTCCGTCAATATCTTGCGGCATGATCATGCAACAAGATCATGACGAGGCAAGCCTCCAAGCTCGCCAGAGACGATTCCTGACCGACGGGGGTTGCCAAGAGACGCCCCGGCTTAGTACAATGTCGCTCCAACGCGCCCGCCGTCGCGGGACCCGGCCCCATCGTCCAGTGGTTAGGACACCGCCCTTTCACGGCGGCGACACGAGTTCGAATCTCGTTGGGGTCACCATTCAAGATGAATCGGGGGAATCCGGAAACGGATTCCCCTGTTAGTCTATACTGAGAGTGGCTGTTGAGATCGGGTATCATCTTAAGCGGGTGACGGTGATCCCGTCCCCGATCAAAGAAAGTTGACGAAGATGAACCGCTTACATACCTTCATCGCCGCGGCTACACTGCTGCTGGTTCTGCTCGGCGCCGAAGGCGCCCTGGCCGAGCGCGCCGCCCTGGTCACCGAGGTCGTCGGTGTGGCCGAGCGCGTCGACGCCGGCTCCCCCGTGCGTCTCGAAGTGGGAGATTGGCTGTCCGAGGGCACCGAGGTGCGCACCGGTAGGCGCTCCCGCCTGACGCTGCGCGTCCCCGGCGGCTCCTACCTGCGGCTGGACTCCGAGACCCGGATGCGTCTGGGCAGTCTGGGGTCGCCCAGTGGTCCGGTCCGCGGCGCCTTCGCCGTGCAGAGCGGCCTGGCCGCCGTCGTCGTCCCGGTACTGCGCTCCGGCCAGAGCTTCACCGTGGACACCCCGACCTCCTCGGCCGCCGTGCGCGGCACCGTCTTCTACGTCGGCGTCGATCCGGAGAGGGAACTCGAGTGGGTCTGCGGGATGGCCGGTGAGGTCGAGGTCAGCATCGCCGCCCGGCCCGAGAGCGTCGAGGTCACCCCGAACTGGGGCGTCTGGTTCGATTCGGCGGGCGAGGTCGTCGCCCTGCGCGAACTGACAGCCGAAGAGCGCGAACACTACGTCGAGCTCTCCGGCCCCGACGCCGTACAGGGCGGTTTGGACGCCGAGCTGATCGAGGAGCCGGGCTCCCGGGCCGATGAAGAGGACGACTACGGCTTCCTATAGTGCTCATCCGGTGTTTTAGGACCGTACATGGAAGACCCGTCGGCCATCCACAAAGTCAAAAAGCCGACCACCCTCCGTTCACGCTGCTTGCGCTTCGTGAACCCCGCTTTGCGAACACTGGAATCCTACCCTTCCTTCGGCTATACTTTAGTAATTTCACGACCCACCGGGGCCGGGTCGTTTGCCGACCCGCGCAGCCCCGCTTAACGTCGCTTTCATCCCGACCGTCGAACGGCCGAAGGAAGGAAAAGCTATGCGCCGCGTACTGCTGATCGTCGTACCCCTGGTGCTCTTCGGCGCCCTGGGTCTGCTGCTGGCCGTCGACGACGAGCCCGAGGCCACCGTGACCTACATCGAGGGCGACGTCGTCAAACGGCCCGAGGTCGAGGAGACCTGGATCGCCGCCGAACTCAACTCCATCGTTACCCGAGGCTACAAGGTCCGCACCTACGAGAAAAGCCGGGCCGAGCTGACCCTCAACGTCGACAGCGTCGTGCGCCTGGCCCCACGGACAACCGTGGACGTAGTCAAGCTCTTCGAGGAGAATCGCGAGGGCTTCAACGAGACCCTCTTCGAGGTCGAGGACGGCGAGGTCTGGGCCAACATCGAGGGCCTGGGCGACGCCGACAGCTTCGCCATCACCTCCGAGGTGATGGGCACGGCCTGCCGGGGCACCACCTATCGCCTTTCCGTCATCGGCGACGGCACCACCATGCTTCGCGTTTACGAAGGCGCCGTCGAGCTCTGGGACCCGATGATGGCAATCACCGGTCCCGGCTTCTGGGAGACCGGCGCCGTTGGAGAGGATGACGGCAAGCACGAGGTCGTCGGTCCCCACGAGGTCTCCGGCCCCATCGAGGTCACCGAGGAGGAATGGCGCCTGCGCCTGATCACCGCCATGCAGGAGATCATCATCGCCCCCGACGGCACAGTGCTGCGCGAGGGCAAGTTCTCTCCCGATGACGCCGGCGAGCAGTCGGAGTGGGTGCGCTGGAACCAGCAGCGCGACGCCGCCGCCGATTAACGTCTCCGCCAGGATAGAGTATGACGAACCCTCCCCACGGGGAGGGTTT
>WJMB01000116.1 GCA_014728185.1 Candidatus Coatesiibacteriota bacterium | reverse complement strand
TCTACTGGGACCTGCACAACAGCGATTCGTTGCATTACTTCGCGAAGGGGCTGGCGCTGGCCGCCGGGGAGAACAGCGCCCCCGAGGGCTTCTTCATGACGCCCCTCTACCCCTTCTTCCAGGCCCTGCTGCGCTGGCTGGGCCTTATGCCCGTCGCGCTTTGGGCGCGGTTGATCCAGGCGGTGCTGGGGGCGCTGGCCTGCGTGCTGGTCTACCGGCTGGTCCACGAGGGCACTGGTCTGCGCTGGGCCGGTGTAATCGGAGCCGGGCTGTTGGCGGTGCTCGGTCCGGCCTTCTTCCACGACGGCATGCTGCTGGTGACCAACCTGGCGATGATCTTAGCCGCAGCGGCGGCGCTGCAGTTGGTGCGTTACACCGGGGAAGGCCGTCCGCGGGACCTGGTCTGGGGGGGACTCTGGCTGGGGGCGGCGGCGCTGGCCTGGGGCACCTTCCTGGCTGTGGCCCTGGCGCTCGTGGTCTGGCTGGTCGTCCGGGAGTGGAAATCAGGCTGGCGGCGGGTGTTCAAACGCGTCGGCGTCTTCTTCGGCTGCCTGTTGCTGCCCATCTTGCCGGTGACGCTCTACGGCTCGCTCAACGCCGGGGAGTTCATCCTCACAACTACGAACCTGGGGCTTAACCTGCACATCGGCAACCAGACCGGCGCCAACGGCCTCTACATTCCCCCGCTGGTTTTTTCAACCGAACGCGTCTTCGATGGGACCGGCAGTGTGTATCTCAGTCGTATCTGGGAGCGCCATGTAACCTACTCCGAGGCCGACCGCTATTGGCGCGACAAGGCCCTGGAGGAAATGCTTGATGATCCCGGGGCGACGTTGCTGAACCTGCTACGCAAGTCCTGGTACTTCCTCCACGGGTACGAGTGGCCTCAACTGGAGAGCTACTATCACTTCAAGGAGGTCGTGCCCTGGCTGGCCCTCCCCTGGCCTACGCTGGCCCTGGTGATGCCCCTGGCCCTGCTGGGCCTGGGTTTGGCCTGGCGCTTCCGGGAACGGTTGGCTCCGGTCTACTTCATCTGCGCCGCCTACGTCGTCGCGGTGAGTCTGTTCTTTATCACCGGTCGCTTCCGCTACCCCCTGGTGCCGCTGATCTGCGCCCTGGCGGGCATCGCCGCCTGGCGCCTGGTCGAGTTCATCAAGGCCAAACGGTGGAGGGAGCTGACGATTTCCGGCGGTACGCTGGCGGTGCTGGCGGTGGGCGTCAATCTGCGCACCGAGAGCATCGAGCGTCTCAGTAATCCGGCGATGGTGCACTACAACCTGGCCACCCGGATGCTGCTGGTTAACCAGAACGAGGAAGCCTCACGGCGCTTCGCCCTGGCGGAGGAGGCCTTCGAGAATCCCCCGGCGTCATTCTACGTCGACTGGGGTGTCAATGAGCACCGCCGGGGCGAGTTGGAGGAGGCCGTCGAGCTCTACCAGCGGGCGATGGAGTTGGGGGCGGAAACGCCCAAGCTGCCGATGAACCTGGCCACAGCGTTGATGCAGCTCGAACGTCACGCCGAGGCCGAGGATACCTACCTGATTGCCTGCGCGCGCAGCCCCTTATGGCGCGATGCCTGGCTGGGAGCCGCCGACGCCGCCGCGCTCCAGGGGCGGGCCGATCGGGCCGTCGATTACCTGATGGATGTTCCGAAGAGCTTGATCGACGATCCGGTGATCCTCACCCGGCGCGCTGACCTGGAACTGGAGTTGCGTCGCTTCACCGCCGCCCGGCGCGACTATGAATTGGCCCTGGAGGCGGCCGCCGACTTCGCTCCGGCCCGCCTCGGCCTGGCCCGGGCGCATCGGGCGCTGGGCGATGCTCAAGCCGCCCGAAGCGAGCTGGAGCGGATTCTCGAACAGCCCCTCCCCGACGACCCGACGGGCGCCCGGGAGGTCGCCGCTCTGCAGGAGCTCGCCCGGGAGCTGCTCGGTGAGCTTACGGTGACCGGAGTCACCGATGAGCCTGATGACTAACCCAGTTATAGCAGTACGCCTGGGTTGCAGTAACCTATGCAAGCGGGAGGACCTGAAGGTCCTCCCCTGTTCGTAGCAGTCTCATAGCTAACCATCAGCTCTGACGGTATAACCGGCTTGCACGAAACGAAAAATTGGCGGGGACCCGTTGGGTCCCCGCCTGATGATTACCACGGCTACCCGCCTTGCTCCAGCAGGCGCAGGTGTCCCTGCAAGCGCCGTCGGTGCCAGTCGATCAGCTCGCGGTCGCGATCCTTCCGGCCCTCGGCGTAGCGGCCCAGGGCGCGCACGGCGGCGCGGAGCTCGTCCTTGGCGAAACCGGCGCGATTGAGGAAGCTGTCCACCTCGGCGATCAGCTCCATCCAGGGCGTGACGTCGAACTCCGCCCCGGCGACGACGTTATCGATCCTGCCGGCCAGCGCCCGATCGATCTCGCGCAGCTCGGCCGCCGTGGTCGCCGGGTCCTCGAAGGTCCCCGTGACCAGCAGGATGATGAAGGTCGCCGCCAGCAGGATGCCGGTCAGCGTCAGCCAACCCCAGGCGCGTCTATTCATCGCCGCCTCCGTCGCGGTATGCGGCCAGGGCGGCCTCGTACTCGGCGAAGTGGTCCCGCGCGGCGATCAGGTCGCCGGGGAGCTCGCCGATTTGGTAAGCCGCCAGGGCGTCGACGGTGTTGCGCAGGTTGATCCGGGCCGTCCCGAGCTCCTCGCCGACCTCGAGGCGTCGCAGGCGCTCCCGGTAGTAGCCGGGCTCGAAGCCCCCGAGGTCCGCTCCCTCCTCCAAGCGGGGCGCCAGCTCAGCACCGAGCTCGGCCAGGACCGTCGCCGTATCTCCATTGCCATTGCCGCCGTTATCGCAACCGGCGGTCAGCATGATCAACAGGACGAACAAGGGCGCCTTGACTCTGGCGATCATCATTGGGCCTCGCTTTCATCCTCGCCCCGTAGCTCGTCCAACTCGTCGAGGAGCTCCCAGTTTTCACCCTCGACGCCCAGGGCCTCCTCCAGCTCGGGACGCCACCAGGAGTCGTCCTCGGTGGCCAGGGGCGCCAGGGACTCGACCAGTCCGGCCAAAGGTTCGGCCAACCCCGCCGCGGGACCGCTGATCGGTCCGGCGGCCAGCTCGCGCCGGGTCTCGGGGCTCGAGGGCAGGCGGTGGATCACCAGCACGATCGCCGCGCAGATCAGCAGACCCTTGACCGCGCCCAGCACGGCGCCGGAGAGGTGGTTGACCCAGCCCAGCGCCGTCATGTCGATGAGCTTGGAGACCAACCTGCCCAGGAAGAGCAGCAGGATGATTGCCGCGATGAAGACCACCAGGAAAGCCACGGGGCCGCTGATGTCGAAGTCGCCCCCCAGGCCGCTGAACAGCTTGCCCACGGGGACGTAGAGCACGCTGGCCAGCATCAGGGCCAGGATCAGGCCCGCCAGGCCGATGACTTCGTTGACCAGCCCGGCCACGGCGCCGCGGATCAGCGCCGCCAGGATGATGACCAGGAACAACCAATCAGCCCAAGCCACGGGAGCCTCCTAACGGGAGCAGGCCGTGCACAGCGCGATGGAGTCCAGCTTGGTCTCGGCGTCATCGGCCCGGGAGAGCAACACGATGGGCGCAGCCGCCCCGGCGATCATCCCGGCCAGCTTGGCCCCGCCCAGGTAGAGCAATCCCTTGGCGAAGACGTTGCCCACACGGATGTCGGGAACCAGGAAGATGTCGGCGGCGCCGGCCACCGAACTCTCGACGCCCTTGACACGGGCCGCCTCGGCGCTGACCGCCAGGTCCAGGGCCAGGGGACCGTCGACCTCGCAGTCGCCGAACTGTCCCCGCGCCGCCATCTGGGTCAGTGCGGCGGCGTCCAGCGTGTCGGGCATGTCCGGGTTGATCTTCTCGACCGCGCCCAGCACCGCCACCTTGGGCCTTGTATACCCCAAACGTCGCAGGCTCTCCACCGCGTTGACCAGGATTCCCGCCTTGCCCTGGACGTCCGGGGCGATGTTCATCCCACCGTCGGTGACGAAGAGCAAGCGATCGACGCCGGGCACCTCGAGGGCGGCCAGGTGGCTGAGCAGCTTGCCCGAGCGCAGCCCCTTCTGCTTGTCCAGCACCGCCTTGAGCATCGTACCCGTCGAGACGGAGCCCTTCATCAGCATTCCGGCGCGGCCCCCGCGGACAAGCTCGACGGCCTTTGCCGAGACCGCCGCGTCGCCGGCGACGTCGAAGACCTCGAAGGGTCCGAGGTCCACGCCGGCCTTCTCCGCCGCGGCCTCTATCCCCGTCCGCGGGCCGACCAGCAGGGCCTCGGCCAGGCCCATAACCCGGGCCTCCTCGACGGCCTCGAGGGTGCTCTGGTGGGCCGCGCCGACCACGGCCAGGGTATCGCCCGAGGTCTCGGCGACGCGCTTGCGCAATTCATCAAAGGTCTTGACCATCCGCTACTCTCCCCCGTGTTGACGTGGTGAAATGCTGCCTTCAAGCTCGAAATCGTCCACATTCGGCTCGTACCCGACGGAAACCTTTGCAAAACAGCCCTGCGGCCTAGGACACGCCTGATCGCCCGGCGTCGAGGCGTTGGCACGTTTCTTGCGCCGGGGAGCGTGCCTCGGACGATCCCGGGTCGGACTCCGCAAGAAACGTGCCAACGCCGACCGGGGCCGACGTTAGTCTTGGCGGTCGTTTTGCAAAGGTTTCCGGCCCGAATGGCATAGGGCCGAGCTAACAAGTAAACGTTAACAGACTGCGGATTAGATGCCAAGTAATCGAGGCTAACCTTCGGCGTCGAGAGCGTCCAATTCACGCCGCGCGGCGGGGTAATCGGGTCGCAGTTCGAGGGCCCGCTCGAAGGCGCTGCGGGCGGCGGCGGCGTCGCCCTCGGCCCGGGCCAGCCTGCCGAGGAGGAAGTGAACGCGGGGATTCTCCGGGTCCAGTGCCAAGGCGCGTTCGAGGGCCTTGCGGGCGGTGGCGGTTTCACCGGTGCGCAGGCGGGTTTCGCCCAGGTAGAGCCAGGCTTCGATGAAACCGGGGTCGCGCTCGACGGCGGCGGTGTAGGCCTCGGCGGCGGCGGTGTAATCACCGGCGGCGAAGTACCGGTCGCCCTCCTGCAGGGCCTCGACGGCCTCGGGGTCTTCGGTGGAGAAGCCGACCTCGGTGTTGACGATCAACTCGGCGGCGCGAACGATCTCCCGGGCCAGGGGCTGGAGCGGGTCGAGCTCGAGTGCTTCGTGGGCCAGGGTCAGCGCCGGGGAGATCCGGCCACGCTGGAGGTCGAGCAGGGCCAGCCAGGCGCGGGGCTCGGCGGCGGCCTCCTCGACGATCGCGGAGCGCTCGAAGGCGGCCCTGGCGGCGGCGTAGTCGCCCCGGGCGTAGCCCAGTTGCCCCAGAGCCAGTTGGTAGGGGTAGCTGTTGTCGCGCACCCGGGGCGGATAGGAGTCGGTGAGCCGGGCCAAACGGGTGGCGGCGGCCTCGCCGACGCCGCTCTCGAAGCCGTAGATCAGCTCCCAGCATTGCCCATCGAGCTCCTGGAGCAGGGCCGAGGTCGGTTTGACCAGGGGCGGCACCTCGCGGACCTCGACGGCGCTCGTCGTGGTGGCCGGGAGGACTGGAAGGATGCAGAGCAGCACGACTGGGAGTCGGCGGGTCATCAGCGGTCCAGGGGCGTTCGGGCGTGGTTGGCGGCGGCCAGGCGTTTGGCGTGGTCGATGAGCAGGCGGCGCAGCTCGGTTGGGCTCTCGACGCGGACCTCGCCGCCGAAGCTAGCCAGCCAGCGCGTCAGCTCCACGAGGTGGGCGGTGCGCAGGGTCAGGCGGAGGCGGCCGTCGGAGCCGAAGCTCAGCCGTTGGCTGGGGTGCCACTCGCGTTCGGCGACGCGTCGGGCCGAGGCCCCCTCGAAGACCAGGGCCACCCGGTACTCGGCGGCGCCCAAACGGAAGCCGAAGGCGTCGCCGAGAACCTCCTCGAGGGCGAACTCCCTGGGTACGCAGTAGCGCTCCTCGAGAGGTTCCAGGCCCTTGACCCGGGCCAGGGGCAGGGCGTCGAGCTCTTCATTCTCGACACGGCGGCCCAGCAGGTACCAGTTGTTGTTGAGATGGACGACGCGGTAGCCCTCGAACTCGAGGTGGCGCCAGCGGCCGTCGGCGGGCGCGTAGAGGTCCAGCCGGACGCGGCGGCGGTGACGCAGGGCCCGAGCGGCGGCCTCGACGACGCGGGCGTCGATGCGCCGGGTGCGTCGGGCGGCGTAGTCGAAGGCGGCCAGCTCGCTCTGCACCAGCAAGAGCTCCCGCTCGTCCAGAATGCCGCGCAGGCGCTCGATCAGCGCCGCCAGGGGGGCGGCCTTCGGCTGACCCGGTGTCTGCTCGACCAGACGACCGGCCAGCAGCAGGCCGACCATCTCGCCGTGGCGGATCAGTCCAGCGGGGAGGATGTAGTTGGCGTCGCTGTAGTAGTAGCCGCCGCGGCCCGAGCGACGCCGGCGGTAGGCCAGCGGCGCGCCGAGCTGGTCGCGCAGGTAGGCCAGGTCCCGGTAGATGGTCCGCGCGGTAACCTCGAAGCGCTCGGCCAGCTCCTCGGCGGTGGGCTCGACACCGTCGCGGATCAAGCGGTCGAGCTCGATGATCCGGCGCAGGGCCGTCTTGTTGGGCCAACTGGAGCCGCCGTTGTTCACTTGCGCCTACCCTGGTTCAACTCGTCGTGCTCGGCGATGATCCGGGCGGCGCTGGAAGTGCCCAGGCGGTTGGCTCCGGCCTCGAACATCACCGCGGCGTCACGCAGGCTGCGGATGCCTCCGGCGGCCTTGACGTCCAGGGAGCTACCCACGGCGCTGCGCAGGATGAAGACGTGCTCCGTCGTCGCCGCGCCCCGGGTGCCCGTGCCGGTCTTGACGTAATCCACCCCGGCATCGAGGCAGAGCTCGGCGGCCATCGCCGCCTCGTCGGCGTCGAGCAGGGGGCATTCGACGATGATCTTGAGCACCTTGGACGAAGCGATGCGGCGCAGGGCGTCGAGCTCGCGGCGCAGCTCGTCCAGGCGGCGGCTCTTCAGCCAGCCCAGGTTGATAACGGCGTCGAGTTCGTCGGCCCCGGCATTGATCAACCGTCGAGCCTCGGCCACCTTCTCCTCCGTCGAGTGCGATCCCAGGGGGAAGTCGACCACGCCGCAGAGGTCCAGGCCGCCGCCGGCGGAATCGACCAGACTGCGGGCGCGGCGCAACTGCCGGGGCAACACGCACAGCGCCTTGACCCCCAGGCTCAGGCACTCCTCGACGCAGTCGACGAGATCATCGGCCGCGGCGTCGGGGCGCAGCAGGGCCGCGTCGATGGCCCAAGCCAGGGCATCACGGTCGATGCGTCGGATCAGCGAACCATCAGTTGATCCGTCAATCCGTCTCTCCGGCAGCGTCCTCTGGGGATCCATCGTCGCCATCGTCCTTCGTTTCGTCCTCCTCCGTGGGCTCCTCGGCGGTACTCTCGCCGCCGCCCGACTCGTCGATGAAGTTGAGCCGCAGCTCGGTCAACAGGCCGTCGAGTGCCTTTAACTCCTGTTGGTCGGCGCCGCGTTTCACCTTCCAGACCAGGGTCTCAAGCAGGTCTATGGTCCCCCGGGCTCCGTTCAGGTCGCGCTTGATCTCCCCGCTGCCCGGTTCGGCCAGCTTGCCCAACTGGATCATCGCCTGGGAGTGCAGGGAGTAGATCAGGGCGGTGAAGCGAGCCTCGTGGATTCGTTCCTCGTCGCTCATCGTCTCCTCCCACCAGTGGTTGTCGTTGTCTGGTTCTCGAAAACCGTCCACGGGATTGCCACTTGTTCGTTTATCAGCATGCCTATGGGGATCGTGTAGCCTGTACGGAGCGGATTTCGATTACAATCTGCTGATAATACGGATAGGTTGATGTAGGTAGGTTATAGAATTAGGGATCACTTAACGGCAATGTAGCAGAACAAAACAGAATAACGTTTATAAATTGGAGTTAGCAGATGGTTGAGCGTGTACACTGCAAATGCTGTTTGTGGCAGATTGGATGGTATTCCACATTATTCGGTGTCCCGCCTAGACGATTCGTGGCGGTTTGGTCGATTGCTTATGATAGCAGTCACATACAATCAGTTGAGGCCTAAGCGCAATAATATCTTATAATTGCAAGTGAAGAAGCGCCCGTAGCGTACCACATGGTGAGGTGTTAATCTGAAGCGATGCTTACCGTTGTCATGTATCAGCCTTGTCTTGGCCGGTCTGACGACGTGGGTGGTGCCAAGCCTGTTTTAGTCCCTGTACATCCCCTGTTGCATTAAAAAATTGTTGAATAGTACGTTATAGCTCAACCGCTGTCACCATTATGGCAGACGATTTGTGGCGGTGGCCTTAACTGTATTCGGCGCCGTGGCAAACCAGGAAGATGATTGCCCAACGGTTGGTCCGGTAGCTTCAACGAGCGAAGACCTAAATAAAAGCTGGCTGCGGCTTGGTTAACAATGCATCAGCTCGATGCTCAACGAGTCGACGCCGAGGGCGCAACAGCGATCATCGTTAACGATTGTGCTCCGTCGGTAGTGATTATCCCCGTCGTTTAGCAATCGGCCGGGACCTCGGCGGACCCTCCCCAGGATAAGTCCCTGCCCAGGCCCGGCTTTGGCACGTTTCTTGCGGAAGGAGACGGGCCTCCGAACAATCCGCGTTCGAGTGCGCAAGAAACGTGCCAAAGCCTACCGGTTGTGCGAAGAGGGCGCTGTCGGGCCGACGCCGGGTTCCGCCGAGGTCCGTCTACTTGTCCAGGGTACGCTGGAGTTCTTCGAGCAGACGCTTCTGTTCCCGGCTCAGTCTTTTGGGCACCCAGGTTTTGACGGTGACCAGCAGGTCGCCACGTCGTCCGCCGCCCACCCTGGGGAAGCCTTCGCGGCGGATGGTGAAGACGTGGTCGGGTTGAGTGCCGGCGGGGATCTTCAGGGTGGTGGAGCCGGTGAGGGTGGGCACCTCGACGTGGGCGCCCAGGGCCAGTTGTGGTGGGGTGAGTTCGAGGGTCAGCAGCAGATCGCGTCCCCGGCGGGTGAAGTGCTTATGCTCGGCCAGGTGGACGGTGAGGAACAGGTCGCCGCTGTGAGCGGAGGCGGAGCCGTCGTGGCCCTCGCCGGAGATCCGGATGCGCTGGCCGTCGTCGATCCCGGCGGGGATGCGCACCTCGAGACTGCGCCGGACCAGGCCGCGACCACGCCCGTCGCATTCTGAGCAGGGCTTATCGACGACGCGACCGGTACCGTCGCATTGCGGGCAGGGTGTTTCGAGGCGCAGGAAACCGGCCTGCTGGACGATCCGCCCCCGACCGCGACAGCGGTTGCAGGTCTTGGGGGGATAACCGGGCTCGGCGCCGTCGCCGCCGCAGTGAGTGCAGAGTTCCTCGCGGGTTATCTCGATCCGTTTGTCGGTGTCCTCGAGGACCTCGTTATAGGTCAGGGTTATCTCGGCGGACAGGTTGCCGCCACGGCGGATGCGCGAGCCGCGGCGCCGCGCCCCGCCGCCGAACATCCCGCCGAAGAGATCGCCGAAGAGGTCGAAGATGTCGGAGACGTCGTCGAAGCCCTGATAACCGCGCCCCTGAAGGCCGTCGTGACCATAGCGATCGTAGAGCTCGCGCTTCTGCCGGTCCGAGAGCACCTGATAGGCCTCGGATGCCTCCTTGAAGCGCTCCTCGGCCGCGGGGTCGCCCGGATTACGGTCGGGGTGGTACTCGAGGGCCTTCTTGCGATAGGCCTTCTTGATCGTCGTCTCGTCGGCGTTGCGCTCGATCTCGAGCACTTCGTAGTAGTCGCGGCGATGGATGCTCATCTGATCCCGTTCAACATACAGTGTGGTCGTTGCTTCTCGAAGGCAAATCGGCCACTATTATACAACGGTCACTGACGTAATGTCAGTGACTCGCCGGGTTCACTCTGACGCGGTGTTGTTCACTCCCGGGAGGTCCAGAACTGGCGGCGGCCCAGGGCGTCGTGGAGGTGGAACAGCCCCAGGGGACGCCCGTCGTCGACGACTACCAGGGCGGTGATGTTGTGGCTTTCCATCAGGGCCACGGCGTTCTCGGCGCTTTTGTCCGGTGTGATCGTCTTGGGTCCCGTCGACATCATCGCCCCGGCGGCGGGTTTCGCAGCGGTCCGCCCGTTAGCCAGCAGGCGCAGCACGTCGCCATTGGAGATCACCCCGGCCAGGCCTCCGGCGTCGTCGACCACCGCCACGATGCCCTGGCGCTTTTCGGTCAACACGGCGATGGTCTCGTCGAAACCTGCGGTGGTTTTCACGACGGGGAAGCGCTCACCGGTGACCATCAGTTCTTTGACACTCAACGAGCGCAGGCGTTCGCCGAGGCGGCCGCCGGGGTGGAAGCGGGCGAAGTCGTCGGCCTTGAACTGGCGCAGCTCCATCAGGGCCACGGCCAGGGCGTCGCCCAGGGCCAGCGCCGTCGTTGTCGAGGTGGTCGGGGCCAGGTTCAACGGACAGGCTTCGCGCTCGACGGCGGCTTCCAGGGAGACCGTCGCCGACACCGCCAGGGGCGAGGCGTCGTCGCCGACGACGGCGATCAGGGGCGCGCCGAGGGCGGACAGGGGCTCGAGCAGAGCCAGCAGCTCCGCGGTTCGACCTGAGTTGGAAAAGGCCAGCACCACGTCGGCGGCTGTGACCATACCCAGATCGCCGTGGGCGGCTTCGCCGGGGTGGAGGAAGAAGGCCGGGGTGCCCGTCGAGGCCAGGGTGGCGGCGACTTTGTGGGCGATGTGGCCGCTCTTGCCCATTCCGGTGACCACGACGCGACCGCGGCAGTCGCGCAGCAAGCGGACGGCTCCGGCGAAGGAGTCGTCGAGGCGTCCCGCCAGGGCGGCCAGGGCGGAGGCTTCTATCTCGAGGACCTCGCGCCCGACGTCGATGAGCTGATCGTTGGTTTTCATTGTAGCCTGATGGAGTTGACAAAATGTAAGTTCGTGCTATACTCTCTCTGGCGGTTCGGCCGAGGAGTTGCGGTTTTTGCTGCGGCTCTGAGGGCTTTACCGCCCCTTTTTTAGTCTCTTGACGAATAAGGATCAGGCACGTATACAATACCATAAATATCTTTTTGTTGATCATCGACACTAATTGAACCCTTATACTGAAGTCTTGCAATAGATGGTCCAAATTCATCAGCTATTTCCCTTCTGTATTCCGCATGACTATAGTATTTTAATCTAAATCCCCAATTGATACAATAAATACATACATCTGCGGCTTGTACGGGATAAGACATATCTGAAGACACAAATAGAGGCACAGGGATTATCCTGGATGTTCGATAACGTCCATTTGCGGTTAATGTAAAGTATTTATGTAATCGAGTTACGAAGCTAATATCCTCTTTTTTATCTGTTTCATCCATAATTATAAGCCCATATTCATCTTCTCTTTCAAGGAAGTAAAAATACCTTTCGAATAAGAAGACTAAATCTTTTCTTAAAAAGTTACAAGCAATCATTCCAGATGGCTTTTTAGTTCCCTTAGGTATTAGCGATGCAAAAATAACAGCATTGTTATCAAGTAGTATCTGCATTATTTTTTGTGCAAATTCGATGCAGGTTTGATGATAAGCAACTAATTCATAACCTTTTGGGTTTTTACCTGACTTATTAAGTAATGAGTTGCATAATGTTCGCCTGGTTACAGGATCGAGTATTGCTTTTCTTGACATTTTGTATCTCTCTCTATTAAGTAATCTTTCGCCCTTAATTTCTTTACCATAATTAATCATCTCTCTACCAAACAAAGCAATCTCTAGCTCTTTGATTTGACGAATAAACGGCCAGATACGATTATCTTTAAGTGCTATTCCCCCTCGTACTTCAAAGGGGGTATTTTTATGGTCGTGACCACTTTCATCCAAAAAGAAGAGCCAACTCATTTTAACCTCTAATTATAGTTTACCCCGCGCCCACCCCTCCACAAAACCCTCCCACAGCCCCTGGGCCTTCAGGATCAGCTCGCAGACCTCGCGCACCACGCCACCGCCCCCCCGGGCGGCGCAGATGTAATGGACGCTCTCGTGGACGTCAGCGGCGGCGTCGGCGGGGCAGCAGGCCAGCCCGGCAACGTAGAGCAGGGGCAGGTCGTTGAGGTCGTCGCCGATGTAGGCCAGCTCCCGTGCCGTGCACGCGCACTCCTCGAGGACGCCTTCCAGCAGGGCGCCTTTATTCATCACGCCCTGGTAGCAGAACTCGAGGCTCAGCTCGTCGCTGCGACAGGCGACGGCCTCCGAGCTCTTGCCGGTGATCACGCCGCGGGCGATCCCGGCGCGCCCGAGCAGGTACAGCCCCATGCCGTCCTTGACGTTGAATAGCTTTATCGGTACTCCGGCGCCGTCAGTAAAAATCTCGCCTCGGGTCATCACGCCGTCGACGTCGGTGAGCAAAACCTTCACGCCGGCGGCGCGGTCGGTCAGGTCGTCGATGCGGGCGCGACCCGGGTAGGCTGGGTTGCTCAAAACGATCCTCCGTTGTCTCAGTCGAGGATGATCTCCCCCAGCTGGCGACGCAGGGCGTCGAAGGCCAGGAGCTGACCGGCGAACTCGGCGAAGCGCTCCAGGGGCAGTTGGGTGGCGGCGTCGCTTTTGGCTTGTTGGGGATCGGGATGGACCTCGCAGAAGACGGTGTCGACGCCGTAGGCGACGGCGGCCCGAGACAGCGGCGGAGCCAGGGTGCGTAGACCGCCGGAGTGTCCGGCGGCACCCCCGGGCTGCTGCAACGAGTGCGTGGCGTCGTAGCAGACCAGGGCGCCGGTGGACCGCATGGCGGTCAGGGCGCGAAGATCGACCACCAGGTCGTGGTAGCCGAAGCTGTAGCCGCGCTCGGTGAGGATAATCCGCCGGCAGCCGCCGTCGAGGAGCTTGGCGACGATGTGGGCGGTGTCGTCGGGAGCCAGGAACTGGCCGCGCTTGACGTTGACCGGCAGTCCGGTGGCCGCGCAGGCCTCGATCAGGTCCGTCTGGCGGCAGAGGAAGGCCGGCACCTGGACGATATCGACGACCTCGCCGGCGGCGGCGGACTCGGCCGGGGAGTGCACATCGGTCAGCACGGGCAGACCCGTCGACTCGCGGACCTCGGCGAGCAGGCGCAGGCCCTCTTCGAGGCCCGGACCGCGGAAACTGGAACCGGAGGTGCGGTTGGCCTTGTCGTAGCTGGCCTTGAAGATCAGACCCACCTCGAGTTCGGCGGCGATGCGG